>CAYQXG010000026.1:0-32332 GCA_964421525.1 uncultured Sangeribacter sp.
AAAAAATAATGTCTAATGCAAAGTCAATAGAGACGCTACCAGCAGGCATATATGTTATTAACGGTAGAAAAGTAATAATCGAAAATAAGTGATAAAACCTACGCGAATTAGAAATGAAGGCACACAAGTAAAATGAAAACATGCAGGAGGCAAAATTATTGCCTCCTTTTTATTTGAAAGGGGAACTTCGTGCAATCGGAGTCAGCAACTTCTTCCCCGACCATTTCATTGACGTTGCAAGCAATGTCGAGATTGTACCGGCAGTAAATCAGGTCGAGACCCACGTGTTTAATCAGCAGATTGAACCGCAGCGTTACATGAAGGAGTTTGGAACATATCTTATGTCTTGGGGACCTTTGGCAGAAGGTCGAAATAATTTCTTCTCTAATCCTGTTCTCGAAGCCATAGGTGCCAAATATGGAAAGAGTGTCGCACAGGTGGCTCTACGCTGGCTGATTCAACGCGATGTGATTATCATACCGAAGTCAACTCATCGTGAACGCATGGAGCAGAACATCGATATCTTTGACTTTGAACTTACCCCGGCAGACATGGCTGCTATCGCAGAACTTGATACCCAAAAGAGTCTATTCTTCGACCCGGCGAGCCCTTTGCTTCTCTGCGCGATCAATGATAAACACATAGGATGTAATCTCGCAGAGGGGCAGAGGGCTCACTGAGTTCCACAATATACTTCACAGGTAGCAAAGCACGCTAAGGCTCGCTCGCTTCGCTCCGCATTGCGTGAATGAGGGTGACTCGGAAATTTATCCGGCAATAAATAGCGAATTTGTAAGACTTGGAGAAGTATGTGTTATTTAATAGCATTTCGGAAGCTTAGGTAATCTGCAATGCGGAGCGGAGGCGGAGCGAGCCTCAGCGAACTTTGCTGTCTTCATCGGCATAGTTCCGAACGGAATTACAAAATCCCTCGGCGAGCCCTTTGCTTCTCTGCGCGATCAATGATAAACTCATAGGATTTAATCTCGCAGAGGGGCAGAGGGCTCGCTGAGTTCCACAATGTACTTCACAGGAAGCAAAGCACGCTAAGGCTCGCTCGCTTCGCTCCGCATTGCGTGAATGAGGGTGACTCGGAAATTTATCCGGCAATAAATAGCGAATTTGTAAGACTTGGAGAAGTATGTGTTATTTAATAGCATTTCGGAAGCTTAGGTAATCTGCAATGCGGAGCGGAGGCGGAGCGAGCCTCAGCGAACTTTGCTGTCTTCATCGGCATAGTTCCGAACGGAATTACAAAATCCCTCGGCGAGCCCTTTGCTTCTCTGCGTGATCAATGATTTTCAGAACAATGAATTAATTATGAAATCAAGAAAGAAAGGTCTTAAATGAATGGAATAATAGACAAAAAAGGGTACAAAATAAACAGGGTCAGTTCATTTCGAACAGACCCTGTTTAATATTTGTCAACTATATTCAGAAAAGATTAATGTGTCAGAAAATAACGCCGTTCAAGGGGGCGTGGGCACAGAGTACTGTGAGGGAGTTGACTACTGCATAATTAAGAATGCTGTTGCGGGTTGCAACAGATTGTGCCCGGTCGGCATCATAGCTTGCACATATAGATGGATCCCGGAGCTGCAGCGCAATACCATGCATGAGATCGCCAACAAACAACAAATTTCCTATCTGATAGGCTGTATGTCCCGGGGTGTGACCCGGTGCCGAGATCGCCATTACATTATAAGGCAGTACATCACCCGGCTCAAAAACAACCAATTTGCCATTGTAAGCATTCTCAATTTCCTTGGCAGTTTCACCCATCGAACTCTTTATGAACTTGTATTCATCGGCCGATACGTAGACAGTAGCATTGGGATACTCAGCCTGACCTTTATCGCCAATCAACCCTCCGATATGGTCAAAATGACTATGCGTCAAGAATATCGCTTTAATATCTGAAGGCGATATATTAAGCGAGGCAAGCCGGCTCAGAGTCTGACCACCTTTTGCAGAAGGAAGTCCTGTGTCGAACATCACAAAACCGTCAGAGGTCTTTACCACAAAACAATTCATACCGGTCGGGACTTTCCCTTCGGGCGCCATTGCATCAATCTTTTCCTTGTCCTTATTGTTCTCACCGTAGTATAAAGAAGCCGGTTGATATGCCTTGTCGGCACTTGAAATCGTAAACACCTCATATCCACCGCTGATGAAGCGGTAAGTTCCCTCCGGAGTCTCTCCTCCCTGACGGCAGAAAACTGCACCAACCGGATTATCAATCCAATTCACTTGTGCCATGCATAACGACTGACTAAAGGCTAAAGCCAAGATTGCCATTAATTTTTTCATTTTTCTATCGTGTTTTAGGTCAGAATAGTTTCAGATCTTTTGTGTCTACGTCATGAAACCACTCGTTTAGTTTATGCTTTGCCTGTTCATGAGTTTCAGGTTTTATGTTACCCCAGATAGTCATAAGCGCAAACGTCAGTGCAGTCATATCGTCGGTGTAGCCCAAAGGTCCGAGAATATCAGGAATGAGATCGAAAGGAAGGATGAAATAACCAAGGGCACCCAACACTACAGCCTTATCTTTCATTGTCACATGGTCATCCATCAGGGAATAATAGAGAAGAAGAACTGCATATACCACCTTCACACCGGCTTTCTTCGCGACCTTGCCAAGTTTTTTCAGCAACTTTGGTGAGGAGTATTTCCCTTCATATTTTGAGAGTTTTTTTCTATCAAATTTAAATATCATATTGTGCTTCCTTACTTTCAATATAAATTACTCTGCAAATATACTAATTTTTTTGCTAACTTTTCCTTAAATAATCTAAAATTGAATAATCTGAGTCAACTAACACCAAAATTTTTGTATTATCGAAATTACTCACTAACTTTGCAAAAAAGATAACGTTATGGAGAATGAGCAGATAGAATTGGCTTGGAGACTTGTGGAAAACACGGGTGCCAATGTTTTTATAACCGGAAAAGCCGGAACCGGAAAGACAACCTTTCTGCGTAGACTTAAGGAAGAAAGCAGCAAGACCATAGTGGTTCTTGCCCCGACAGGCATTGCAGCATTGAATGCAGGAGGAATGACAATCCATAGTTTTTTCCAGCTGTCATTTTCTCCATATATTCCGGGAATAGGTCAATCTTCCTCCAAATCACGTTTTGACCGATATTCAAAGAATAAACGAAAACTCATCCGCTCCATCGACACGATTGTGATCGACGAAATAAGCATGGTACGTGCCGATATTCTCGATGCCATCGACAGCAAATTAAGAAAATACCGTAACCCTACCTTACCGATGGGGGGAGTGCAGCTCGTGATGATAGGCGACCTTCAGCAATTGCCTCCGGTTGCTGTGGAAGAGGAATGGAATCTTTTGAAACAGCATTACAGATCACCGTTCTTTTTCGACAGCAAGCTGCTGCGGACCACTCCTTATGAGACTGTAGAACTCAAAAAGGTGTACCGACAGAAAGACGCAAAATTTCTTTCAATCCTCAACGCTATCCGAGAAAACAAAACAGACCGAAATATACTCTCACAACTCAACTCCAGATATCTCCCGAATTTTAATCCATCTGAAGAAGAAGGCTATATCCGCCTTATGACCCATAACTATCAGGCAAACAAACTCAATGATGAAAAGATGAAGGCTCTCCCTGCAGCCCCACACATTTTCAAAGCAAGAACCGAGGGAGATTTTCCCGAAATTATGTATCCCGTGGAAAAAGACCTGATGCTGAAGGAAGGAGCACAGGTGATGTTTGTCAAAAATGACTCAAGTGGAAGCCACCGCTACTACAACGGACTAATAGGAAGGATCAGCGGGATTTCGGGAGAAAAGGTATTCGTGACAACAAAGGAACACGACTACCCTATCGAAGTGACCGAAGAGATGTGGGAAAACACCTCATATACGATCGACAGTAAGGAAAATGTGATGAAAGAAAAGGTGGATGGCCGTTTCTATCAGATTCCGTTACGCCCGGCATGGGCAATCACAATCCATAAGAGCCAGGGGCTTACATTCGACAAGGCCATCATAAACGCCTCGTCGGCTTTCGCACACGGACAGACTTATGTGGCACTCAGCCGTTGCCGCACCCTCGAGGGGTTGGTCCTCGACACCCCATTGCCCTCCCATGCAATAATAAGCGACCGCATGGTGACTGACTTCATCACAGATTGCACCGCAAACCAAGCCGACTGCACAAGAGTTGACAACCTGCAGACAGATTTCCAACTGAGATTGATTCTTGAGCTTATCGACTTCACCCCAATGCGTGATGCATTAGATGCCCTGCACAGAGCCATGCAGAACAGCCATGCAGCGATATACCCGCATGCAACCGCTGAGTTGGGGGTAATTAAAGACACGTCATTTAAAAACCTGAGGGATGTCTCAATCCGATTTCAAGGTCAGATAAGAAATATGGAGCATGCCGGTTCTTCCGAAATCATGATCCAGGAAAGAATTAAAGCCGGATGCAATTATTTTCTCAACGAATTGCGCCCTATCCTCTCATTTATTGAAAACATTCCTGACGATATCGACAATAAGGAAGCTGAGAAAAAGTATCTTGATGCCCTTGAGAAAATGGAATATGAGGCAAGGTTGAAGACAGCTCTCCTGACCGCCTCCCTAAACAGGAAACTTTCCGCCAAAGACTTTCTGAAGATAAAGCGAGAAATTTCAACCACTGATGGAAACTGGATTAAGAAGTCTGCTAAAAAAAGAAACGTGAGCGAAGATATGCTCAATCCTGTCCTCTACGAGAAGCTATCACAATGGAGATTGAAGAAGGCCAAGGATGCCGGAGTCGCTGCATTCAATATCCTCGGAAATAGGTCGCTTATAGCAATTTCAAACGATATCCCGGAAGGCACAGACGATCTACTTGCCATTCCGGGAATAGGGCGTAAAAAACTTTCGGAATATGGCGACGAAATACTGAAAATCATCGCCGACTACAAAGGTCAAGATTTGGCATAGACGGGCAATAACCGGCTATATTGACCGTCAGTCATTCTTCAAATGCACATCCAACTGCGGGAATGGGAAATGCACTCCTTTTTCAGGAAGTTCTGCATAAAATCTGTTAGACATGTCGAAGAATAGAGGCCAATAGTCGCCACTTGTGGTCCACGCACGAACTGTCAGTATCACTGCACTGTCGCCCAACTCCTTAATTGCCACAAAAACCGCCTGGTTGGGATCCTCTTTTATTACACGTTTATCGGAATTCAGGATTTCCCTGATAGCTTCGGAAGCTACAGTAAAGTCATCGCCATATTGAATCGAGATGGTCCAGTCCACCCGTCTGCGTGGCTGTACGGAATAGTTATTGATACTTCCTGATGATAGCGAGCCATTAGGAATCATGATCGTCTTATTGTCGGGCGTGGTGATAACTGTATGAAACATCAGTATCTCCTTCACTGTTCCGGCAAATCCTTGTGCCTCAATATAGTCTCCCACCTTATATGGTTTCAGGATAAGCACCAGCACACCGCCAGCGAAATTCTGAAGTGTTCCGCTCAAAGCCATACCTATAGCCACACCGGCAGATGCAAACAGAGCAAGGAAAGAGCTTGTCTCTATGCCCAGAATGCCAATTATCGTGACTGTCAATATAAAGTAGAGAAGAATCTGCGTGAATGAGAGCAGGAATGTGGATAGCGAAAGATCCACATGCTTTTTTTCAAAGATATTGTGCAAGACCGAGTTGATTCTTTTGATCAGGAACCGGCCCAAATAGAACACACCAATCGCTATCAGCACCTTGAAGCTGAAGTTGACGGTCATATTTGCTATTTTTGATATTGCATCCTGAAACGAGATATTTTTCAACATCTGAATCGCCTTCGCAATCGCTCCGCTGTTTTCTAAAATAAGCATGACAAAGAATTTTTGAGAGTTTATTTATATAGACGAGCTCATAGACGGAATCTATGTCTATTCTATGAAAATACAAACAAACCTGCACAAAGGTTGGATTGCACTTGAATTTTCCCTCAAAAAAGCCAACCCGGGTTGCATCAAAAGTAATTTTTTACTAATTTTGCAAAAGCAACAAAATGAATTTTGAAAATGGCGATATGAGAAAGGTAAAAAACTTGATTTTTGATTTCGACGGCACTCTCGTTGATACAGCTCCCCTTATCATAAAAACCATGCAGGCCACAATGCACGTATTGAACCTTCCCTTGAAAGACAATACCGAATGCCTTGCTACCATAGGATTGCGTCTTGAAGATATCGCAGCAGTGCTTTGGCCTGACATTCCCGATCTCGGCGAAAGATTCACCGTCACCTACCGAAGTATCTTTGACGAACTTAAACGACCGCTCAACGTGGTATGTTTTCCAAAAGTGACAAAAACACTCAAAGCCCTTCATGATGCCGGGTTCAACATGGCGGTAGCGAGCAGCCGCAACCATAAATCGCTAAAGGAATACCTGGACTTATTCGGAATTTCTAAATATTTCAAAATTCTGATCGGTGGGGATGATGTGAAAAGGGGTAAACCGGCTCCGGATCCAGTGCTTGCAATTCTAAAAGCGACGGGATGGAATCCGGAAGAAACGCTTGTCATTGGAGATGCAGGCGTAGATATCATAATGGGCAAGGCTGCAGGCACCCAGACATGCGGGGTCACCTACGGATATGGCAGGGATGCCGAGCTGAAGTCAGAGCACCCGGACTACATGATACCCAAATTCGATAGTCTCCTGACAATCGTTAATTGAGCTGATTATATTATCTCACATAGGTTGCGGCAGCCAGCCCAACCACCACATCATTGGAAAGCGTTGCAAGCGTCAGCTCACTAAGTTCCTTCTCCGGATTCAGCCCCAACAGTAGCAAGACTCCTGCTCCTCCATCTATCCTGCGGCCATACACTCCTTTGATGCCAAGAAGCTCCCCAACATTATCAGTTACCCTACCATCTTTTAGCAACATTCGGTAAGGTCGAGGGGTGTTAAGTTTGAAAGCCTTTCCATCTTCATAATAATCCTGTTCAATGGGACACCAGTTGTTCGGAGCCACCAAAGGCAAAATTTCTTCAGAACCATCTACATACCTCGCCGTGACCATGGCGTTTTCCATATAACACTGCATGTGATTAGTGCTTCCTGCAAGAAGCAGTTGTATTCCCTTTGCCTTTCCTTTCAGTGGAACTGAAATCTTATCCGGATAATTATCGAAAAGAGAAGTATATGCAATGTTTTTTCCATCTGCCGACGAAGCAAATGGGATACCGACCGATGTGTGCACAATGCCATCGGCACCAACTGCCCTTCTCAGACCTGAATCATCTATATGGGCAGTATCTTCCGGATGGCACCATTCCCCTATGCCTTGAACAGGAATCTGAAGAGTTGTGTAAGGGGACCGAGGAGATTCATATCTGTTACGGAATATGTCGGTGATGTTTGCGTTGTAATAGCCACTGAGATCTATTGGTTCATAAACGTCTTTCTCATCTATCTTAAGATCCAGTCCAAGCATTCCGGCATCAGGCATCGCATGAATGAAACTGTCGGTCTCCACCCACCATGTGAAATCACCTGCCTTGACTTCCTTGAATCCGTTTCTTATCTCTCCTGTAGGTGTCTGTATTGCATCGGCAATCGGCATGCCTTTCCATTCTATTTCAACATTTATGGTATCATTCACCGGAACGGATATTTCCAAGAATGGTTTGCCTGCAGAATTTGCTGCAACCGACCAATCGGCATGCTTACCGTTAACCTTCAGCGACTTCACACTGTCATACAAAGCCGGCAACGATATATCTGCCCTCGCTACCGAATCAAGTCCGATTGTGATTGCATATTTCTCTTTCATTCCATCTCTTAAGAAATCAATTAAAAAATCTGCGTGGCGTATAGAAGCATGATCCCATTCTAAAGGGAAACCCGGCCTGATGCTGACCTTACGGTGCAGCGCATCGGGCGAAAAACCAAATAGGCCTTGCACTACAGCACGCGCCATCATAGCTGTCGGGTCAGCAAAATCCCTGTAGCATTCCCCTCTGGCTGCATCATAGAAACTAATCTGTCCGATATTGCCTGGGCTGTTACCGAGATACATGCCATCGAGCATGCTGCTCTTAAGCAGATGCGCGGCTTCTTCGGGTCTTCCTGCCTGCCAATATGCAAGTGCAGTATGCATGACTTCTGCAAACGCCACATTGTTGATGCTCCATGCATAAGGAAGCCAGTCGGTTGTTGATATGGTTGCATAACCACAATCTTCCAGCCCTTCTCCCTTCACAGGAATGTGTGGGATATTGTTGTCGATATATCTTGTAGCCCTATATGCCATGAAATTATCAGCTACATCGCTGTCTATAGCGTGATAAATGGTCCAAACCGCAGGATGATCATGCAATCTCCGGTTGCCCATGAAGTCTTTGTATTCAGCCCAAACACCCTTGTCGTCAATCCAAAGAGTTGAATTTATAGCATTCAATATCTTTTCTGCCTCATTTGCATAAGGAGTAGGATCCTCTCCTATTTTTTCAGCTATCTCAGCAGCTGTCTTATTGGCAAGATAATTATAGGCTGAAGAATGTGTCACAGCTCCACTGTTGTAGTATAAAGCATCGCTTGCCCATATACAGCAATAAGCATCATACAGACCATCATCATCCGGATCAAAGTTACGCTTTTCCCACTCAAGATGAGAAGTGAGAGTCTTCCACATCTTCCGTGCATAGTCAAGGTCGCCCGTCCATCTTAGATGCCTTATCAGTTCATCTATATAGCAAAGGTTCATGTCGTAATGATGCATCTGGTCATTCCGTTCAGGATTGCGGCATATATATCCATTGCTATACATCTGGGTCCCCCATTTCTTCTCTGCTCTTGCCATCTGTTTTGTCGGGTCCTGTGTAGGATGAGGGTAGATCGGGTCAACGCTGTCGACCTGCGACTTCGCATAAGCATCGAAATGAGAACGGGCCCTGTCGTGCCAACCCAAGAAGTCGCCGCTGTAAGCACCTCGCCAACCACTGAGGGGAGAACGCCAACCTATGGCTCCATGAAGCCATGTTTTTCCATCCCAAGCGCCGTCTGCAGCATTGACAATAATTGGTCCAAGCACATTGAAATATGGGTCAGGAGTGACGATCTCGAGCACATCCGCCATTTCTTTTCTTTGACTTTCCGCCAGAGCATATTCTTCGGATAGACGGCGTTGGTCGAGTGCACTGATATCCTTATCTTCATATCTGACATAAGCACGATTATACTTACCACCAATCTGAAGTTCTGCGGTCTTCGCACCTGTCATCTCTGAAGCTGGTGCAAAACAATTGGCGGGATCTGCACCCATATCCCCGTTTCTACTTAGCTTCACTTTTACAGTAGGAACACACACTGCCTCTATCTTGGACTTCTTAGGCATATCAAAAGCCTCTATTTTCCATATCCCACCTTCATAGTCGCGTGGTGCAAGAACTGTCATTATTATGTGTCCCTTTCCCCATGATGGGTCGGTCAGTTCATAACGACGCTCACCGCCACGAAAATAAGACTTGCATTGTGCAGTGGAATCAAGACGTAGGGATTTGCCGGCAGCAGTCACTATAAAATGTATATTGCGGTTATCCTTCCCATGGAATGCACCAAATATCGGACGGTCGCTTGTCTCCACCCTGAATGCCGTATTTCCTCCATAGAGGGCTCGGGTATACAGGTTACTGCCGTTATTACAACTGATATAACCGTCAGCTGTAGGCACATATTGAAGTCTTCTTTCGTTGTTCCGCTCTATAGGATTGTGGTCAAACATTCCAATGTAGGACTGCCCGGCCAACAAAAGGGGCATTCCTATAAATGCAATTGCAAGGATTCTCTTCATGATTGAAAGGTTTAGACCCCGTCTCATAAGATTTGAGAGGCCCCGGGGAAGCTGGCTTGGGTAATTTCCTCCGTAGAATCTCTTTCTCTTATGAGTCAGCAATCAATATTTAAAATTAGTATTCGAGTTCAATTTATGTCAATATCTTCAAAAAAGTTACCTCTGCAAGGTTTTAGACGGTGCTTTCCGCCAAGTCTCGTCAGTCATGATGCCCGCATCATTCCTTCCTCAACTCGCGAAAATCACTCGCCCCAAACCGCCCCCGGCCTCTTAAAATATTTATGAGCCGGGGGCTTAGCTGTGCAAATTTAACCATAATCCATCAATTATCCAAATTCACATAGAAATCAACAAATCTTTTTGATACAAAAATTGCAACTTTCAGATATTATCTTTAACTTTGTAATCCTACAGATCTCTTTTGAGTGTTATTGTTATGAAATATTTAAAATTCATTGTAATAGCAATATTGATGATTGGATGCACCAACAAGCCTCCAATAGATCACGTTGCGATTTATGAGGAGATCAGATATGCCGATAAAATGGAGCTTGCTTCCATGGCAGTCACCAAGACCGTCAAAACGGAAAGGACCGACTGGTATAAAGTTGGGAAAAGGATTGCTGTCTATTCCTACGACACTCATCTGAAAGCATATATTGATCTTTCTGAGCTTGAACCTAAAGATCTTGAATTTGATGAAGATAACAAGACTGTTAGGATTTCGCTTCCCCCTATTGCAATTGAGATTGCCGGTAGGGATATGGAACTTAGGAAAGAATATGAAAACATTGGGTTGTTTCGCACGGAGATAGATCCAAAAGAACGTGCCAAAATGAAAGAACTGGCAAACTCATCATTAAAGAAAGAACTCAATTCAAATCCGGAATTCAAGCAGAAACTTATTGAAACAGCGAGGAATAAAGCCAGAAAATATTTCGAGACACTCCTTAAGAATACGGGATATACAGCTATAGTGAGGTTCAGCGACGACTCCGACACTAAGGCTGACTACAAGCAAGCTCTCTGATTTTAGTTTTGTGTACTTATATATCCCAACAATAAAAACCTAAGCATGCGAAAGTATCTTAAATACATAATAATCGGCATTATTCTGGTTTCAGCCATAATTACAGCCAGAATTATTTACCAGCGGACACATCAAGGAGACGAGGTTGAAATCTTGCCGGCAAAAGCAGGAGTGGCAGAAGAAATGGCAAGGCTTTGTTCAATCGAGATTTACAACGAGGTTCCTGTGCTTGATACTGTCAACAGTAAGGTGATCTTCGCAGTACAAAAACAAAGCGGCAATATCTCTTTCGACATCGACAACCTGAAAGTCCAAGACTCCGGCGACACAGTAAGAGTGATACTGCCACGTGAGATTGTAGAGATCTACGAATCCACTGAGAAAGATTCATGGCAAGTGATCGATACAAAAGCAATCGGCCCCATGTCTATACTCAGAAGCGACAAAATGAGTGTAGCTGAAGAGAATAGAGTAAAACAAAAAGCTAAGGCAAAGGCTATTGCACGGCTCTATAGCAATGGGACGGTGCGTAAAGCCAGGAGGGATGGAGCAGAGAATCTGAAGCGGCTTCTCGAGCCGGTCTATAGAAAATCTGTGGTTGTGACAGACACTGCTCCCAATGGTACGCCTAACAGAAAATAAGACTATATATCACTTATATAATATGTCAGCTATTCGATTACTTGCAATAATATCGGGCATCATCACACTGTTGCTTCCGGCATGTTCAGACCATAAAGCGGAGTATGACCGAGAAGAAGCAGTGAAAAGGGTATTGAGGGTTCAGCAGCTGCAAAATTTAAATCCGGGAGATCCAGCAGTTGTGCCCGTAATGGAAGCGATAATCGACAGCATGAGGGTTTCACGACGAGATGCATGCTATTTTGGAGCTGTCAATGTATTAATCGACAGGTTGTTTTCAGATGGAAGATACACAGAAGCAGACTCTCTTGCTGTGAGAATGCAGACTGAAGCAACCGAACAGCAAGACTCTGTGGCAATGGCAATGGCAAAACGAATGCGTGCCCAGATCTTCTTCAAGCTATCACAGCCGGACCGCGCGTTGGAAGAACTTCAGGGGGCACTTCCATATATTAAAAATCCAATACAGACTACAGCTGAATTTGGAACATCCACGAGTATTGACGAATGGATACATATAATAGCAACTTCTCTTTCAGACACTGCCCTGATCAATAATTCCGGCCTACGCTTTGCCGAAACAGTTGACGATGAAAGAATCTCCGGTTTATGGAACGACACCACAGGACACTACGCTGTGACTGCATTAGCCTTCAGAGCTGATGATGCAATGTCAAGAAACGACCTTCATCATGCTTCTGTCCTTCTCGACAGTGCTTCCGCTTTTATAAAACCAAATCTACCGGCACGGGCTTATGAACATTTCTACAGTACAAGAGCCAAGGTCAGAGCCAGGCAAGGGAACTTCTCAGCAGCCCTTGCAGATGCAGACACACTGTTGTCGACCCATATCAGGTTCCCTTGGTTCTATATGCACGATCTTCTGCTTAAAGCAGATATCCTTAGCGAAGCCGGGCAACATGAACTGAGCACAAAAACCTATTCACGTTACATCGCCTACCATGATTCCTTGTCATCTAAACTGACCGACAGCAGACTTCACGACTTGACAGTACTTTACAGGTCGGAGATTGACCGCGAACAAAAACGTATACATACCATAAGATTGATTGCCCTTGGAAGCATAACTCTCTTGCTCCTCGTTCTATTAGGTATGACTCTGAGCCATGCCGTTGCTGAAAGGAAACGCAACAGACTACTTGTGGAACGTATGCAGGAATATGACCGGACCAACCCAAATGCGCTTCTTGCTAATTCAGTCAACGAAGAAACAGAAGACAATGTATCTGACATTTACAGACTCGACAAATACATGCTGGTTGAGCGACCATATCAAAATCCCGGACTCGGACGTAAGGAATTGGCTGATTTCCTGGGCATACAGCAGGAAAGCCTGGCTCAATTAATCAGGAATGAGAAGGACTGCTCAGTTCATGCTTACATTAATTCGTTTCGTCTTGAAGAAGCCCGGCGAATTCTTGACACAGCCTCTGTGGAATCAATAAGCGACTTGGCATCAAGAGTGGGATTTGGCACTTCCCGTACACTCCAAAGGGCTTTCAAGGAGCGTTTCGACATGTCGCCATCCCAATATAGAACTGCGGTTGAAGAAATTAGCAATACTGATAATCAATAACTTAAAAATTGTCGCATCAGGTAGGTATTTTTGTCGCATACTTAGTGATGATTAACCCATGAGAAATTACTAAATTTGTAGTATGAAATGATTGACTCTACAACCACAGACATACTTCAATAATTTAGTAAATGATAAAGAAAACTTTTTTTCCATGGCTTTACGCCATAACCATCCTAACATGTCTTTCTTCTTGCTACGATTCCAATGATCAACCGGATGAGCCAAACTATCCCGGCATTGATAACTTTGAGGGTCGGATTCTTGAATTTTTCTTGACTAATGAGACCGACAGCTTTGAAGCAAGCGACTGCGATATCAAGATACTTGCACCCGACGAAACTGTAATCTCCCGAAAGTGCACCCATACCAGATCAAAGGGGAAATCAACATTCAAAATGAAGACCGGACTTAAGGAAGGTGACTACCGGCTTCTTTACATTGAATATCCCATCACCCCTGAGGTTGCAGAAGATGGCAGCCGGACAGTCACAACACGTCAGTACGGGCTGGGATGCTCCATCAGCGCTACAGAAAAAGGAGTGTCAGTGACAAGCCACTATAATTCACAGATAGGCCTTAGCGGTAGCGGCACTGCTGACGATCCATATATAGTGAGCAGCTATGACCATCTCATGACACTTGCACATAAAGTGAACAGTGCAGTTACAAATGAGCTTTTCACGGAGGATACCTACATCAGGCAGATTGTAGATATCGATATGGACGATGCTTGCTTCTTCACCGACCATCGCTACGGCTGGGAACCTATCGGCAACGACACCAATATGCCATTCAGGAGTATTTATCAAGGGAAAAAACTGAAAAACATCTGGAGCCTACGCGACCATTCGCCGGCTGTAGGTCTCTTCGGCTATATCCACCGGGCACGAATAGACGGATTGCAAATAGAAAACGGAGAGTTTAGCGGCAATTTCGGTGTGGGATCGGTAGCGGGAGCTTCTATCACTTCCGGTGCACACCGCGACAAATCGGAAATTACAAATTGCCATGTTATAAACAGTACCGTCACCGGTTCGCAAGGGTCTGTCGCCATTGGAGGTATAATTGGAATAGTCGACAAGAACTCAAGGTTGATGCTCTACGAATGCCATAACGAGAACACTACTGTGAAAGGAGACTACAGTATCGGCGGCGTTCTTGGCGCAGCTTCGGCATATTCCTTATCTTCAATCAACAACTGCTCTAACAGCGGGAATATCCGTAGCGGATTTTCCGGTGTTGGAGGAATCGTCGGCATCTGCGACACCATATATATTACTTCATGCAAGAACATAGGCTCTGTGACAGGTTCTGCTGATTATCAAGCCGGTGACAAAAAGAACGGTGGTATAGGAGCCGGTGGAGTGGTCGGTGGCTCAGGCAAGGCTTTCATCACCGGTTGTGAAAATGGAGGAAATGTCAAAGGAATCTACGGAGTTGGTGGTGTTCTTGGAAGCACCCGTATCACCGGGGATGACAACACCCCTCTTATCTATAACGATGCAGCTTTTAGATATTGCAGCAACTATGGTGACGTATCGGGCACACAGATGGTAGGTGGTATAAACGGGGAAAGCCAATTTGGAAGTTTCGCCGTTATAAACAGAGGGAAAGTCACAGCTGATTCGTATATTGGCGGTATTATAGGCAACACATCCATCGCGGTGGTGCACAATGCTGTCAACACCGGAAGAATAACCGGAGGTGACTACGTGGCGGGCATCATAGGCAAATCCACATTCGCATCCCTTGCTCTCGATGATAATTTCGGGGAGGTGTCTGCAACGGGTCATCACACAGCCGGCATCATCGGTCTTGCAGGCAACAACACCATCATGCATTATTGCGGTAACCACGGAAATATCATAAATAAAGATGGGAAATATGTTGGAGGCCTCGCCGGTGAAGTAGGTGACCCCAGAAAATGGACAGGGATGAATATTGCTGAGTGTGTGATTGGTTCAGTGGAGGTGGTCATGGCTATTGCCGGTCCCTGTATCTGCGTTGCTGAACACGCACTTGAGGAGTCGCTTCATACTGTTTCCCTTATACTGAAATATGGAGAATTTTGGTTTGACACACTTCTCCATGCCACCGACCTTGTGTTGTGGTCAGACGGTCTGGCCGGAATTATATCAGGAGAAACATCAGAAGAGGTGTCTTTAGCCATACAGACTGAGACCTACAACCTTGCCAACCAAGTCAACAAAATGATTTCTGATCAGAGACAAACTGCTGCCAACTATAAGATGGACGACCTTTCAGCGTTGCCAATGTCTCAGTACCGCGGACAATATGCATCACAACTTGCCGACTGGTATGCACAGGAGGGGAACGATGAAATATTCAACGAAGCGATCAACGAGGCTCGAATGGAACTTCTTGAGGCAAACGAGAAAGTGGAACAAAGCCGAGAGATATTCTTCGAATGTATAGGAGGTGTCTGTCTGGTTGTCGGTACCGTTGCAAGCATAGGGGCCACCGTAGCCAGCGGAGGTCTTGCCACTGCATTTTTAGTGGCAGGAACAGCCGCAAGCGTAGTCGGTGGCGTGAATGCAATTGTGAAAACATGCACAGAATTTGAAAATAACGCGGTGGTGATTTCACAATGTGTCAACAGCGGAGACATAAGCGGCAACAGCGACTCCGGTTCACTTGTCGGCTCACTTCAGGATTGCTCAGAAATCCGCGACTGTCTGAACACCGGTTCCGGTTCTAATGGAGAGAAAGTGTTCTGTGGCCATTTCGGCACACGGGCTTGCGCAAGAAGATGCATCAGCGCAGGCAAGAATCTTTCCGGGCACGACACCGGACATGGAGGATGTGCAGGCATCCGCAAGGATGGTGCCGGAGCGAAGGATAATACATATTACGAACTGGATGGAGAGTCGATTGTATATATCGACGGAAAGTTCCTTTTTGATCCCGAAGTTTATCAACTGGTGGATGGGACCTGGGATATATCCAATAATCAAGGAAGTAAATGGTATGTCAATCCAAAGCTTGTAGGCGGAAAGCTGTATCCGGTTCCTTCCCATTCGGAAATGCGCAAATAACAGACTAATTATTAACGATTAATGATTAATGATTAATGATCAACGATTAATGATTAATGATCAACGATTAATGATTAATGATTAAACATTGTCAACTTTAATATGAATAAATATATCATAAAATTGGGTGTAGTTCTGATGCTTCTTGCAACAGCATGCTCCGACCATTTTGAGCCATTCGATACAAATGCATCAATCGAGGAATCAGAAAACGATCGAGTCAGCTATTTTGATCTTGATCCGCTGTTGATAATTCTGGAATCTACCGAAAATATAGGCTATGCAAATCTCAAGTCCGGTTTTTTCGATCTTACCACACATACGGTTGAATTCAAGCGTAATGCAAAGGGTTTTAGATGCGGCATTCATCTTCAGGAATCCAAGCATCTTGAAGACGGCGAATATCTTCTCACCTTCTCAGATTCAGACCACAAGCCTATTCAGGGGATGCTGAAGGTGAAGGTGAAAGATGAGCGAATCATAGAGATTGGAGAGGCGGAGTCTTCGTTTTCACTCCGTCACGGCACGGGAACAAAGAGCGATCCCTACATCATAGGAAGTGATAGAGACTTTCTCACTTTTCTTGATGATCTTAGAAGGAATGAACTCACCAACGGACGTGACTGCTATTTCCTTCAAACCGCCGACATCACACTGATGGACCAAAGCATCACTACATCCGGACGCGGATATTATGGATATTCCTTCGCAGGCAATTACGATGGGGGTGGCTATTCAATGAAGGATATGTACTATAGAGGTGCCGATGATCAAAATGTAGATTCCCATATAGGCATCTTCCCGAGTCTACTCGACGGTGCTGTTATATCAAATGTCAAGATCACCGGGGCCAACATCTCCCATGTATGTAACGACATTGGTATTCTCGCCGGAACAGTGAAAGGATACGTCAATCTTGACAATATCGAAGTTCAGGGAAATATCCAGGGTGACAAGGCAACAAATGTAGGAGGCCTAATAGGACGAATTTCAGAAGGCGACATATTTGCCAACAACATCAAAATGCGCACGAATGTGCAGGGGCTAATGTGTGTAGGTGGTCTTATAGGCTATCTTGATTCCGATTATAGAACACGCATTCAGCACGTTTCCACTCCAGACCATCATTTCTCTGTGGAAGGTCATGACGCTACCGGTGGAATAATAGGAGCGGCAACAGGCTATGGTTTAAGCATTGAAGATGTTGTTCTTTCCCATGTAGTCAGTAAGGAAGACAGCGATATTCGTACCATAAGAAACACCGGTGGCACCGGCACCGGTGGAATAATCGGTGTGATAACCGGATCCAATATGTATTTCGACATTCAGAATGTGAAAGTTGAATGTCCGGTTGGTGGTATGAACAGGATCGGAGAGCAGATTGGAGGTCTCATAGGGAGCCTTGACAGAGTGGGGAATGCAAAAATCGGAGGTAGTGTCTCCTCAATTGTATCGGGCAATTATATGGTGGGAGGATGGTGCGGATATGTATATGTTCCCGACACATCTGAATTTGTCATATTTTCAAATGAGGGAAACTATATTCTTCCTGATGACAGTGCCGCTGCAATTGAGGCAAATACTTGTGCAGGTGGAGTGTTTGGATGCTTTAAGGCCAAATATTTAGGATCGTCAATAGAACGTTTGCGTGTAGGGGTCAACGTTGATGCCACTGATGAAATGGCAGGTGGAGCTATAGGTCTGCTTGAGGATTGCACTCTATATATCGGTACTTTTGATATGTCTTCCCCCACCATGCAGGTTACAGGCGGTACCGGAATCGGTGGGATTGTTGGGAAAGCAATAAGAAGCAAAATCTTCGGAGACATCAATGTAGACTTTAAGATGAATTCGGGACAGGCAGTAATTCCAGATGCAAATAGTTTTGTGGCTGCATACTCGGGCATTGTGAAGGGAAAAGGAGATGTTGGAGGAATATTAGGAAGGGGTGAAGACGTGACACTGACAAACATCTGCAGCTCAGCTACAGTCATAAGCCTTGGAGAAAATAATCTCGGAGGCATTGCCGGCAGCGTCAGCAATTCTGATTCCAACATGACGATAGAAGGTTGCGTATCAAAAAGCAAGATAAACGAACCCAACCACAACAATATCGGAGGTATTCTCGGATATTTCCGTTGCAACAGCTACACAGACATCACAAACTGTATCAACTACGGCCCCATTGATGGAGGAGAAAACACAGGAGGCATAATAGGACTATGCAAGAAATATTGGGAGTCTGAATCAGCCGAAGGATTTAACCCTGCAACTATAAGACATTGCGTCAATATTGGTGATATATCCGGAAAAACTTGCGTAGGCGGTATCTTGGCTTATTGCGACATGTCAATCAATAACAGCGTTCTTCAAGATGAATCAAATCTTCTTGTTTCCGGATGTGGAAACTATGGAAAAATATCCTCTACTTCAAGTTCTTCAGGCACATCCGGTATAGGAGGAATCGTAGGCTATGGCGAACATGCCATTCGCTTAGAATTTTGCAGCAACCATGGTTATATTCTGTCGACAGAATCACACAAGGCAGTCGGAGGAATTGCCGGGTCGCTCGGGAAGGATGCCACAGCCAATAATTTCCAGACCTACTGGAGCAATGTTGAGGTTCACAGCTGTATCAACACCGGGACTATCGACTCTCAGTATGCATCCACTCATGTAGGTGGCATTCTGGGATATATGGAGGAAGGCCCCCAATCCCACCTTAAGAATTGTGCCAATTACGGAGAGGTGCTCCACAAGCACAACAGTAACAACGGTGGAATACTCGGATATATCGATCATCTTGGCAACGTTTATGATTGCGTCAACGTTGGTAACGTGGAGGAAGGGAATGCAACTATCGGCACCCACAAGTCAGGTTCTGTCTTTTATCATGATGGACTAAACTTGATCGACGGAAGCGGCTGGACCTGGCCAAGCGGGCATGTAGTTAATAAAGAGGACCTTTGCAACACGTCGAAATATTCCCATATTAATTTTGATGGTTACTGGAACATGACATCTACCGGTCCGGTTCCGAAAGGATGCCCTTTCTTATAGGAATTTTTATGCAAAATAATATATAAATGCAATTTTACGGTAAAAATACCGTTATTATTAAATCAGGTCTCCGAACTTATGAAATCGCTGAAACTTCAGGCATGAGCTTGAGGTAATGCTCAATAAATAATAATAATAGCCTCAGAGAGGCGCTTATGGTAAACTAACAATCACAACAATGACATCATTTTTAATAGCTCTTGCAGTTCTGATTCTTGGATATTTCCTGTATGGAGGATTAGTTGAACGAGTGTTTCGCACTGATTCTTCCCGTCCGACACCCGCTAAGACAATGGCAGACGGTATCGATTATGTCGAGATGCCAACATGGAAGGTCTATCTGATACAGTTTCTTAACATAGCGGGTGTAGGCCCTATCTTCGGTGCTATCATGGGCATAATGTATGGCCCGTCCGCCTTCCTGTGGATTGTATTTGGAACCATCTTCGCCGGAGCTGTCCATGATTTCATGTCGGGAATGATATCCCTGCGTCTTGGCGGTAAGTCTCTCCCGGAGATCGTAGGAAGTGAACTTGGAAAGAAAGTGAAAATAGTGATGAGCGTTTTCACCTGCATTCTGCTGGTAATGGTCATAGCAGTCTTTGTGCGCACTCCTGCCAACCTCCTCGCAACTCTTACTCCTGAACATCTTAATGCCACTTTCTGGGCAACCTGTATTTTCCTCTACTATATCCTTGCCACTCTCCTACCTGTCGACAAGCTGATAGGCAACCTTTACCCTATTTTTGGTTTTGCTCTTCTTTTCATGGCAGTAGGCATCATGGGATATATGATAGTCAATGCTGTTCCAATTCCTGACGGATTCTCTGAAGGGCTTTTCAACCGGCATCCTGCCGGAGAGGCTGCTCCTATTTTACCTATGATGTGCATCTCAATCGCCTGCGGGGCAATATCCGGCTTCCATGCCACCCAAAGTCCTATGATGGCACGATGCCTGAATAATGAGAAACATGGACGTAAGGTGTTCTACGGTGCAATGGTTTCAGAGGGTATAGTTGCCCTTATCTGGGCTGCTGCTGCAATTGCATTCACTGGAGGTTACGACAAACTTGCAGGATATATGGCAGAAAATGGCTCTGATGCAGGCATTCTGGTGCATGAGGTTTGCGTGACTTGGCTTGGTACTTTCGGTGGCATTCTTGCAATACTTGGCGTAATCGCAGCCCCGATCACCACCGGCGACACCGCAATGCGTAGTCTCCGACTGATAATTGCAGATTCAATCGGACTTGAGCAAAAAAAATTTATCAAACGTCTGCTCGTTACTCTTCCGATCGTTGGTGTCTGCTATCTGCTGCTAAACATCAATTTCGATATACTTTGGAGATATTTCGCATGGTGCAACCAGACACTGTCAATTTTCACTCTCTGGGCTTGTAGCGTTTATCTGGCTCGCTTCAAAAAGGCATATCTCATAACGATGATTCCCGCAATGTTCATGACAGCACTGTGTGTGTCGTTCATCTGCTATGCCCCGCTCGGAGCCTATGTTGAAGGTGTAGGCCTTCCACTCTATGCAAGTGAAGCCATCGGTATCCTTTCCATGGCAATCTGCACATTCATCTTCCTGAAATGGCAAAGAAACTTGTCAGTTTCCTCTGAACTTAGTGCATGACAAAACCCGGCATTTTCAATGAACATGCTACGCATATTAGCGACTTTAATGCTAATATTATTGATCCATGCAAATGGAGCTGCCCAAACCACATTCAGTTATGAAGGATTGGAATACTCCATTCTGGATAGAAATGCACGAACTTGTGAAGTGGCATGGCAACGTACGGGCTACACCCTGGAAGAAGTGAAAATACCTTCTGAAGTTGCATACTTGGGTGTATCTTATAAAGTTGTGGCTCTTGGTAGCTCTGCCTTTGATAATTGTTACAATCTCAACTCAGTAAGTATTCCTGAGTCGGTGACATCTATCGGAGATTTCGCATTTTCCAAATGCAAAAGTCTGAAATCCATATTTATACCTGAAAGTGTTACTTCAATTGGTAAAGAAGCGTTCTCTTACTCAGCTGTCGAGACATTATCTTTTCCAACGAATCTTCAGTCAATTGGTGATAAAGTATTCTACTGCTGCATGAATCTTGAAAAAATTAAGATTCCTGCATCTGTTACGGAATTCGGCAATTTTGTATTTGAAGAGTGTATGAAATTGCATTATATAGATGTCAGCGACAGCAATCCTATACTTGCATCAGAAAATGGGATTCTCTACAATAAATCTATGTCAAAGCTCATCGCATATCCAATTGGCAGGAAGGATGACAGCTTTGAAATTCCTGAGAGTATAAAAGAAATTGATGCTTCAGCATTTTCAAGATGCCAAAATCTGAGTTCTATTTCATTTCCACAAGACTTAAACATAATTGGGGAACGGGCATTTTTTGAATGTACCGGACTCGAATACCTTTCCTTACCCAACAGCCTTAGCACCATAGGCCCGGAAGCTTTTTGGGGTTGCCATATAGGATATCTGAGGATACCTTCTTCTGTAAGAATTATAGGAAAGAGGGCATTTTGCGGGTGTCCACTTCTTGAGCAAGTTTTCATCCCCGATATTGAAATAACTTTAGGTGAGGAAATGCTTGCATACTGTAATTCCCTTAGAAGTGTGAGGCTTTCTGATTATATCACATCTATTCCCACCGGGTGCTTTGCCTATTGTTATAATTTGATGTACTTGGAAGGAGGTGCAGCTATTACTTCGCTCGGAGATAGAGCCTTCGAGGAATGCCATGAACTTACTTCTTTTAAGGTTTCGGATAATCTGCAAGTCATTGGTAACTATGCATTCTCGAAGTGTGGTAAGCTCAAGAGCTTTCACATGGCTGACTCCATTTCATATCTGGGAAAAGGTGCATTTTTCTATTGCTATTCATTGAAGGATGTAAATATTCCTTCCAACTTGGAGGAAATTCCGGAATATTGCTTTTTTTATACCGCTATTGAAGATGTAAAATTGCCTGAGACACTCACAGTAATAAATTCTTTTGCTTTCAGTAACTGCTACGAGATTAAGAAGCTTTTCATACCAATGACAGTTGGAGAAATAGGAGAAGAAGCATTTTCAAATTGCATCGGGCTTGAGGAAATTGAGTTCACACCGATATCCATAAATATATTTAATGGTGCATTCAAATATTGCCACGCTCTTAAGGAACTCCGATTTCTTGATAAATGGCTCTTTATTGGAGATTCGGCATTCATAGGATGCGATAATATTGAAAGGATATATTCAATTGTTCCTGATCCGGGAAAGATCAAACTTGAAACTTTTAGCTATGACGCGTATGAAAACTGCATGCTATACGTGCAGGAAGAATCATTGGATACATATTTAGAAAAAGAATATTGGAATAGATTCAAGAACATACTGGTTTATGATTTCAATGCTGTTGATCAGGTTGAAATTGATTCTCCCGACGTGGAGATATTCAACCTTAATGGAGTAAGAATGAATAACGATCTTCAAAATCTCAGACATGGTTGCTATATCTTAAAAAAGGGAAGAAAAACCATCAAAGTGTCTATATAACCTACCAGCTGCCTTTTTTCTATTCTGAAGTAGCAAATACCTCAATATTTTTTTGTACATTTGCATCTTACGAAGCTAATAGAAAAAACAATGAAAAAATACCTTTATATTTTTATAATTTCTTTATCGTTGCTTGGCGCAACTTCATGCACTGAAAAAAACGATTTTATTCCTGAGCCGACACCCACAAGTGTGATTGTCTCCGGCGTGGTGACTACCACTGCGGGGAAACCATTGGCCAATATTCCGATTTACATAGACTATAATATCAGTTATTGGCTCGGACCTCAGCATACACTCCACAAAGCAACGACCACAACCGACAACAACGGAAGATACCGATTATTTTTTGAACCTGAAAGAATGAACGGTCCTGAATCAGATGCAAGTGAAGCATACTATCTTTATGCCGATCTTGGCAAGCTATCGTCGGATGAATTTATAATGCCGTCTGAACTCAACTACAACGAGACCAATGTCTATAAATATGGAATATACAAAGAACTTGGTCAGGGAGAAAACTATGAGATAAACCTTCATTTTCCCAAAAAGAAAGAAATAACGATAGAATGCAGGAACTTTCTCGCGGATAAAAGCCTGAATGTCATAAATAGAATCAGATTTGGAGTTAACGCTGAAAGTTTGAGCAGCATATTTGATCTTGATGCATCCGGTAATGGACGAGCCATTATCTCCTGTGCTGTTGACGAAATAAACAATCTAACAATACAGACAACCGATAATATTCCTGAAGAATTTGAGTCTAAAGAGATAAGGATTGATAATAATTCTGATGCCTCTATCATTTTTGATAATAAAGATATAATTGAAAATTGCCGCTTCAAGCTATCATTATATGATTATTTTTCATTTGACGGAGAATCGTATGAGAAGAAAGAAGCATTGTCTATTCCAGCACCTTTTGATTATCTTGGTTTCAGGATTGTCAAGCCTGATGGTAATTATGAGGCCTTTGACTCAGGTCGTTATCAATATTATGACTCCATAGTTTGGTCCTCATCAGATTTTCCGGAAACATTCAGAGTGTATGAAAGAAAGCGTGATGGCTCTGCAATGAGTGAGCATCTTATAAGCCAATGGGGAAGTTATTTCTTTGACAAAGGCATATATAAGGCACATCTTAAGGGCTATAAAAAGGGCAGAATCATACACTCGGATTCCATCTCCTTTGAACTGAAAAACCGCGATTTCTTATGTTTTGACTGGGCAGAATGTAAAACAGCACCTAAACAAGAGAGTTTGCAAGGCATATATTGTCAGCTCAACTCTTATTATGAATACAAGATGAGTACCCCGGTCGAAATTGATGGAACTAAAATAGTAAGAATCTACGTAAAGTTCAGAGACCATTGGAGTGAAGATATTTTGCTAAACTGGCAGGAGACTCGGCTTAACCATTTTCTATGGACACATCTTGGTCAACGCATTGACTATGACCGTTCTGAAATCAGAAATATTTTCAGGCATCTTCCTATTAATGATCTTCCGGGAGCGATGTATGAGAATGATAAAACCCGTGCAATCATAATGCACAGCATTCCTGATGAAACCAACGAGTATGAAGAAGAATGCTTTTACATTCATGTAGAATCTAAGACCCCGTCTATCTAAAGCTCTCGTTAAGGCTTATTTGTTCAATAACCAAAATTTGAGATCAATGATAATTTGGAATCCATGGCATGGTTGCCACAGGATAAGCGAGGGATGTGATCACTGCTATATGTATTTCCTCGATAGCAAGCGTGGTATAGACACGTCTCACGTAACTCGCACTGCCAATTTCAATCTTCCGATACAACAAGACCGCAAAGGCAATTACAAGCTCAAATCAGGTATGCAGATTTATGTATGCCTTTCCACTGATTTCTTTGTGGAAGAAGCTGATCAATGGCGTCGGGATATATGGAAAATGATTCGGCAAAGGCCGGATATAGCATTCCGCATACTCACAAAACGCGCATCTCGAATAAAGGAATGTCTGCCATCAGATTGGGGAGATGGTTATCCCAATGTGATGCTGTCTGTGACTTGTGAGAATCAGAAACGGGCCGATGAGCGGCTACCGCTGCTGCTCTCTATCCCTGCAAAACATAAGGGGTTCATGGCGGCTCCTTTAATCTCGGGAATTGATGCCGGTAAATATCTTGCCACAGGAGAAATAGAAGAAGTTCTGTGTGGTGGTGAGAACTATGATGGAGCGCGAGTATGTAGATTTGAATGGGTGGAAAGCCTTTCAAAGCAGTGTAGGGAAAATAATGTGACATTCAATTTCATTGAGACAGGAACAATATTCGAGAAAGATGGTAAGACATATAGGATTCCATCTAAAAGGACTCAGAGTGTTCAGGCATACAAGTCCGGACTAAGCTACCATTCCGGTAAACCGAAATTCAACTTGAAACCACTTTCGAAATCACTTTTTCAGAATGAAATCTATTCACCATTTTTCAGACAACATTGCTCCACTTGTGGCTCACGTATGACATGCAACGGATGTTCCAACTGTGGAAATTGCAAAACAATAGAATGATTAAAGCAGCATTCGCCTGAATTAAGACAAATGCTGCTTTGCTAATGACTTTATTTTTATTCTTGAGCATATTGGAGAATAGTGGGAGATTCCACATCAACTCCAAATTCTCTCGCCTTTGCAAGGATAGCCCTTGCAAGCTTGGGCTTTAAATCTTCCGGGCAATACCTGAAATATGATTCAGCAGCCCTCACATGTGCAGCATCCGGCATTGGATACTCTCTACGTTCAGGAAGCCCATACACACTGTCGGGCAGTTCCTTCCTTTCTTCTTCTGTCAATCTGTCGTTCATAGTACTTTCATAATTTTTGAATAGAGAATATTGACTTGCATTTAAGCCAATTTAAAAAGTTCTGAATTCTCTGATTCGGTTTCAGAATAAAAACAACTAAAGAGAAAGGATGGTTCTCCGACCTCTAAAGGTTGAGAACTGAAGACTTATGACTTCACCTCATGATTTCTTTGCCGGATCGCACGTCAGGCTGATACCAAGTTTCTTGAATATCTTATGGTCAACTTCACCCAACATAACTGTGGAATGAGCCTGACATCCATCAAGTTCGGGAAGTGTCTCAAGAGCCTTTTTACACTTCTCATCATGTGTGCTAAGCACTGAAAGGGCAACAAGCACCTCATCACTATGCAGACGTGGGTTATGACCCTTAAGATATGTGGTCTTGGTATGTTGAATCGGTTCTATCATCTCCTGAGGAATCAACTTGACATTATGATCTATACCTGCAAGATGCTTCACAACATTGAGAATAAGGGCTGAACTCGGACCCAACAGCTGACTTTGCTCTGAAGTAATTATAGTTCCATCAGACAGCTCTATGGCACTGCAAGGTAATCCGCTCGCCTCGGAACGCTCACGAGCAGCCTTTATACACTTCCGGTAGCTGGTGTCGATCTTAGCCTGCTTCAACAGAAGTGCAATCTTATTCACTTCCGACTCGTTGTCATCACCCTTGGCCATATTATTGAGTGCAGTGAAATATCGCCGTATGATCTCATTGTAGGATGCCCGGCAACACACATCATCGTCGCTTATGCAGAAACCCACCATATTAACCCCCATGTCTGTGGGTGATTTATATGGGTTTTCTCCATATATACCTTCGAAGAGAGTATTAAGCACAGGGAATATCTCAATGTCACGGTTGTAATTGATCGCTGTCTTTCCATACGCCTCAAGATGGAACGGGTCAATCATATTGACATCGTTAAGATCTGCTGTAGCGGCCTCATAAGCGATATTCACAGGATGTTTCAAGGGAAGACTCCATACAGGGAACGTTTCAAACTTAGCATATCCGGCAGTGACTCCATGCTTATGCTCGTTATATAGCTGGCTAAGACAAACTGCCATCTTACCACTTCCGGGACCCGGTGCCGTGACAATCACGAGAGGCCGAGTAGTCTCTATGTAATCGTTATGACCGAAGCCTTCATCAGAAGCAATGAGTTCAACATTGGTCGGATATCCTTCAATCAAATAGTGATAGTAAACAGTGATTCCCATTCGCTCCAATTTCGCACGGAACTTGTCGGCGCTGATCTGTCCGTTATAATGAGTTACGCAAACAGATCCCACATAGAATCCAAGGTTCTGGAATTCCTTGCGAAGACGGATCACGTCCATATCATAGGTGATGCCAAGATCTCCACGAACCTTATTTCTTTCAATGTCTAATGCACTGATTACAATGACGATTTCTGCCTGATCCTTCAGCTTTTGAAACATACGCAATTTGCTGTCGGGCTGAAAACCGGGAAGCACGTGACTGGCATGATAGTCGTCAAAAAGTTTACCACCGAGCTCAAGATAGAGCTTATTTCCGAAATGTGCGATTCTCTCCAGTATATGCTCGGATTGAATCTTTAGATACTTGTCGTTGTCGAATCCTTTTACCATAACGGGATACAAAATTAATATTTTTTTGCAACTTCCGCAAATGAAAAATTAAAAAAGCGAAGCCAAGCTCCGCTTTTTTATGTTTGAGTTGTCAGATACGACGTCCATAGTAATAGAGATTCCAGGCATCTCGTGCATAGCCATTGGGAAGAATCTCAAAGGTGGCCGGATCAGCTCCGGGCAGTACCCTACCGAGATAATATACATTCCAACCATCGCGTGCATATCCATAATCAAGAATCTGGAATGTCGGTATATTGACGCCAGACATTACAAGCCCATTGAAAATCACATTAGCAGCGCTTATCACATAAGCAAGATTCGGGTTCGGAATTGGAGGCACAAAGGGCCTTTGGTTGCGAGGTGGAACCGGACGCATGTGCGGAGGAGGAGGTGTGGGGCGAACCGGACGATAGCCGGCTCCGTTTCCCGGACGATAATCATGATGCGGTCCTCCCCCATTCCCGGGGCGATAACCGGGATTTTGGTTGCCCGGATGATAAACATTATTATGATTGCCACCATTACCGGGCTTGTAACCGTTATTGTGATTTCCGGAGTTTCCCGGCTTGTGTCCGTTATTATGAGTGCCGCCGTTTCCCGGCTTGCCGCCACGGTTTTGCTCGGTCTTGTGACCGGCGTTACCATTTCCTCTGTGATTGCTTTGTGCAAAGATGCTACCAAATCCTAAAGAGAGGGAGAGAGCCACGATAAGTAAAGTTTTCTTCATAACTCAGTCGGTGTTGTGGCGACATTTGAAAAGTATCTTATGTCTGCCTGGTTATCACTGTTTACTGTTTAGAACAATATTATGGCAATTGGTTTAAAAATAGCCCTATTCTTTAACAATCATTCACAAATAAAGAAATATGTTAGAAATCCGGCCCCGCATAAGCAGGAGCCGGATTTCCACAAGATAAGTTAGTGGGTTATTCTTACGTTCAGCTTGGATTGTTTATACATCATCAATCTTCAGTCTGAGACTCAGCATAAGCTTTCAGGAGTTTCTCCTGAACATCTCCCGGAACAAGTTCGTAGCCGGCAAATTCCATGGAGAATGAACCACGACCGCCGGTTATAGAACTGAGAGCGGTGCTATAGCTTGCCATTTCCTTAAGTGGCACCTTAGCCTGAAGTTTCTGAATACCATGCTCGGCATCCATTCCCATTATAATGGCACGACGTCCCTGAAGCTCGCTCATCACATCACCGAGATAGTCGTCGGGAACAAGCACCGTAACATCATAGATTGGTTCAAGAATCTTCGGATTAGCTTCACGGAAAGCCTGTGAGAATGCATTGCGACCTGCAAGACGGAATGAAATTTCATTCGAATCAACGGGGTGCATCTTACCATCGTAGATCATCACACGCACATCGCGAGCATAGCTACCCGTAAGAGGACCTTGTTCCATACGGTCCATGAGTCCCTTCACAATTGCTGGAATGAAGCGGGCATCGATAGCACCACCTACAATACAGTTGTAAACAAGAAGTTTACCACCCCATTCCAATGGAATCTCCTGCTTGTCACGAACATTAAGCTTGAACTCCTGACTGCCGAACTTATAAGTATCTGGCTCAGGCATTCCTTCTGTATAAGGTTCCACAATAAGATGAACTTCGCCGAATTGTCCACTACCACCCGACTGCTTTTTGTGGCGATAGTCAGCACGGGCTGCCTTTGTGATGGTCTCGCGATAAGGTATCTTCTGCTCCTCGAACGTGATAGGAAGCTTATCGTTGTTTTCGATTCTCCACTTAAGGGTGCGTAGATGGAACTCTCCCTGACCTTTGACAAGAGTCTGCTTAAGTTCCTTGCTTTGCTCTATGATCCAAGTCGGATCTTCCTCGTGCATACGAGTGAGTATACCTGCAAGTTTCTCTGCATCACTCTCAGTGACAGGCTTGATGGCACGTGTATATTTGGGTGCGGGATATATAATGAAGTCGAACTTATATTCGCATCCTTTCTCATCGAGCGTATTGCCGGTGCGCACATCTTTAAGCTTGACAGCAGCACCTATGTCTCCAGCCTCAAGAGCATCTATCGGAGTACGGATCTGACCACATACGGTGAATATCTGTGCAAGACGTTCTTTGCCGCCTCTGTCAACATTCTCCAGGTCAGCACCAGCCTTGAGAGTTCCGCTCATAACCTTGAAGTAAGACACTTCACCGATATGTGGCTCAACAGAAGTCTTGAAGAAGAAGACACTGAGAGGACCATTTGCATCAGGTTTTACTGACTCTCCTTCAACAGTTTCAGGAGCCGGCATATCATCGACAAATGGACATACATTGCCAAGGAATTCCATCATGCGGCGTACACCCATGTCCTTACCTGCACTCACGCATATCACCGGGAAAATAGAACGTTCAATCAATCCCTTTCTGATACCCATACGGAGATCATCCTCTGTGAGCGGTTCATCGCCAAAAAATTTATCCATGAGGCCTTCATCGTTAGCAGCTGCTGCTTCCACGAGGATTCCGTTGAGTTCCTTAGCCTTCTCCATCTGATCTGCAGGGATTTCGGAAATAGTGGGAACTCCGCCGTCGGGACCCCATTCATATTTCTTCATCAAGAGAACGTCGATAATGGCATTGAAGCCGGGTCCTGCATTTATTGGATACTGAATAGCCACAACATTGCTTCCAAAATGCTCACGGAGTTGTTCCATCACATTGTCGAAGTCAACTTTCTCACCGTCCATTTTATTCAGGGCGAAGATTACCGGCTTATTGAGTTTGGCTGTAGTTCTGACAATATTTTCTGTTCCTACTTCCACTCCATATTCAGCATCGACTGTTACCACACCTATGTCGGTGACTCCAAGAGCAGTATAAGCATTACCAACGAAGTCGTCGGCACCCGGGCAGTCAATGATATTGAGTTTCTTATTATTAAATTCTGCGGCAAACACTGTGGAGAATACAGAATAGCCGTATTCTTTTTCTACAGGGAAATAGTCAGAGACAGTGTTGCCGCCGGCGACAGTGCCGCGACGTTTAATCACACCACACTCGAAAAGCATAGACTCGGCAAGGGTGGTCTTGCCAGACCCCTTGGAGCCAAGGAGCGCTATGTTTTTGATTTCGTTAGTTTTGTAGACCTTCATGGATATAAAATTTTATTTGGTTCTGTGTGGAGAAGAGTTGCAAAACACGCATCTTTCGCATTTGCGGTTGCAATTTAGTTATTTTTTTGCATAAATCAGCAATTTTCTGATATGTTGTATAGCATATTTTGAGAATAATTGAGATTTGAGAAAATATATTTGGTAGTTTATTACGAAAAAAAAGCCTTGCGAATAGAAGGCAAGGCTTTTGGAATATCAATCTTTAATCACTGATTAAAGCCAACGCACATAGGCGAAGTCCATACGATGTGGAAGCATCGGGTTTTTCGGATACATACGGAGGGCATAGCGATAGGTTGCAGCATTAGTAAGCTTGTGATCAAGCTCATAGCTTACTATTGAGCCATTCTGGGCAACAACCTTGAGCTCTTTTGTGCCATCGAAATCAGAGACACCGTCATGCTCCTTGTAGCCAACGAGCTCTACACCGATAGAGTCACCGAGACCCTTTGTGTCAAGGGTGCATTTTACAACGAAATCGCCACCTGTGTGATATGTGTTTGCATTGTTTTCGTTGTAGTCAACAGCGAGCACCTCAATCTGATCCCACTTGGAAGCAACAGTTTCTTTCCAAGCCACTATCTCACGAGCCTTTGCAAAATCATGGGCTTTAAGTTCTGCAGCTCTTTTTGCTTCCGGTTCGTAGAAACGTGAGATATAGTCGTCAAGCTGACGCTTCATGGTGAAGTGAGGAGCGATGTGGCCTATTGAACGCTTGATATACTGTATCCATTCCGGAGAATATCCCTTGTAGTTCTTGTCGTAGTAGAGAGGGATGATCTCGTTTTCAAGCATAGAATAGATGGTGGCTGCATCAAGTTTATCCTGCTGAGCCTGGTCGGTGAATGTGCGCTTGTCTGTAAGAGCCCAACCAGCCTGCTCGTCGAATTTATAGCCTTCATACCACCAGCCGTCGAGCACTGAGAAATTGAGCACGCCGTTCATTTCTGCTTTCTCACCCGATGTGCCGGAAGCCTCGAGAGGACGTGTCGGGAAGTTAAGCCATACATCCACACCTGTCACGAGACGCTTAGCCACAATCATGTTGTAGTCCTCAAGGAAGATAATCTTGCCGAGGAATTGAGGCATGCGGCTGATTTCCATGATATGCTTGATGAGACCTTGTCCTGCACCGTCTGCCGGGTGAGCCTTACCTGAGAAGATGAACTGCACCGGACGCTTATCATCATTTACGATCTTAGCCAGACGGTCAAGGTCGTTGAAGAGAAGGTGTGCTCTTTTGTAAGTAGCGAAACGACGGGCAAAGCCGAAGATGAGGGCATTGGGGTTGATCTTATCGAGAATCTGCATAACAGCTGACGGATCTCCTTGATTGCGGAGCCACTTCTCGCGGAAATCACGACGAACAAAGTTGATAAATTTGTTCTTGAGAGTCATGCGCATATTCCAGATCTCGTCATCACCGACATTGAATATTCCTTTCCATGCCTCAGGATTGCTTTGGTCTTCAAATACCTGCTCACCAAGTTTCTCTGCATAGAAAGATTTCCATTCAGAAGCAGCCCAAGTTGGCATGTGCACACCGTTTGTCACATAACCCACATGGCTTTCAGCAGGATCATATCCTTTCCAGACACCGGCAAACATCTTCTTCGAAACCTCACCGTGGAGCCAGCTTACACCGTTGGCTTCCTGACAGGTGTTGAGGGCGAACACGCTCATAGAGAACTTCTCATTGCTGTCGGGGTTCTCGCGACCCATATTCATCAGGTCTTGCCATGAGATTCCAAGTTTTGCAGGATATTCTCCCATATACTTGCCAAACAGACCTTCGTCGAAATAGTCGTGTCCGGCCGGCACCGGAGTGTGCACTGTATAGAGAGAGCTTGCGCGCACAACCTCGAGAGCCACGTTGAATGGGAGATGATCATTCTGCACATATTCCACAAGACGCTGG
>CAYQXG010000027.1:0-31648 GCA_964421525.1 uncultured Sangeribacter sp.
TCCCAACCCAGCTTCCCCGGGGCCTCTAAAATCTTATGAGACGGGGTCTAAAAATAAGTTTAAGCAACTTCAATGGTATATATTTTTAGAAAGGAATTTTGAATTGTGGAAATGAATTAGTAAATTTGCCACAGTTCTTGAATAATAATAATAATAAAAATGAATGAAAAAGCAAATATGAAACAGCTGCATCACATAGGAGGGATTTTATTACTGTTGTGTTATTTTGCTCCGGTTTTTGCGGAGGTGCCATTCAACGGGCTTCTTCTTGACAGGGAATTGAAGCCCAAAAAAGGAGTGAAGATTTATGTAAATGATCCAAGAAAATACACAAAAACTGATAAGCTCGGGCGCTTCGGACTAACCGATGTTGAACCCGACGATTCATTGACTCTTGAACTGTCGAAAAAAGAAAAAATCAAAATTCCGGTTGAAGGAAGACTTGGCATAAGGATCGTTCTTGCAGGAGACGGCAGCGCTAACGCTAATAATGATGACGAATTGGCAAACACAGGATTCGGATATGTGAAACGTAGGGAATACACCGGCGTAAGTTCCGGAATTAGTGGAGAAAGATTGCGTGCCACCGGAAGCCGTGATATATTGGGCGCTCTCAAAGGATTAGTTCCGGGTTTGGTCATATCCGGCACGTCAGGTGATCGTTCGGTCAATATACGAGGTATCAAGTCGCTGATGCTATCGAATGAGCCGCTCTACGTTGTGGACGGAATCGTGGTGTCGTCGATTGATCATATAAGTCTCTATGATGTAGATCATGTAGAGGTGATCAAGGATGGTTCGCAATATGGTTCAAGAGGCGCGAACGGAGCTATTGTAGTTACAACCAAGACTGGCAATTCATATAATAAAAAGAAATGAGAGTTACTGGCATAATGATTGTTTTTTGAGAATATTATGCAAGATTATTCATTTTGATTTGCCGATTAGGATATTTATTGTTAAATTTGCATCTTTAAGGGTCTTGGATAGAGGAGGGGTGATAATATAAAGTAGGTAATTATGACAATCAACGAAGTTCAAGACGAGATAATAGAAGAAATGTCGGGCATGGATGACTGGCTTGACAGATATGCCTATATAATAGATCTTGGCAATACGCTGTCACCTTTGCCCGAAGACAAAAAGACTCCTTCCAACCTTATAGAAGGATGCCAAAGCCGGGTATGGATAGATGCCAAGCAGAAAGATGATGGCAAGATTCATTTCGAGGCTGATTCCGATGCATTGATAGTGAAGGGTATCGTGGCTCTCCTGATGCGGGTGCTCAATGACAGGACACCTGATGAGATATTGGGTGCGGATCTGTATTTTATCGATAAGATAGGTCTTAGTGAGCATCTTTCGCCTACAAGGAGCAATGGTCTGGTGGCGATGGTGAAACAGATCAGGAACTTTGCCACGGCATTTAAGCTCATGAATAGCTAAAACAGCAAACTAATCTAATAGCAAACTGAAACTAACAACTTAAAAAAAACAACTATGTTCAAGAACCAACCGGCAGGACTGTATGTGCTCGCGCTTGCGAACACCGGAGAGCGTTTCGGCTACTACACGATGCTCGCCATTTTCCTATTCTTCCTCCAGGCAAAATTCGGCTTTGACGCTACCTGGACCGGCCAGATTTATTCAATATTCCTGGCCCTCGTGTATTTCATGCCAGTATTCGGCGGCTGGATTGCCGACCGATGGAGCTTCAACAAATGTGTCCTTGCCGGTATTGCGGTGATGTTTGTAGGGTATGCCCTTATGTCGGCACCTACACCTGTGCGTTCCAACGGATCATTCATGATTCTTCTTGCCGCATTGCTTCTGATTGCCACCGGCACCGGCCTATTCAAAGGCAATCTTCAAGTAATGGTGGGAGACCTCTACAATAATGCCAAGTATGGCGATCGTCGTGACTCAGCTTTCTCCTTATTCTATATGGCAATCAATCTCGGTTCCATGTTTGCTCCGGGAGCAGCAATCGCCCTCAAGAACATGGCACTAAACAATGCAGGTTTCCTTTCCAATAACGCGATGGCTGCCACGGTAAGCAACTGGTGTCTTGACACAAATGGTTTCACCAATATGCCTACTGATTCGGAAACCTTAAAGAGCATGACAGACTTTGCCGTCAAAAACGGAATGGAGCAAGGAGGTGACCTTGCAGTTTGGCTCACCAACTATCTTCAGACATTTGCTGACAGTTGTTCGGCTTCTTACGCTACATTGAGCGAATTTGCCAATGGCTATATCTCAGCATTCTCCACCGGTTGTACGTATGCATTCTCACTTGCATGTGTTTCGTTGATCATTAGTTTCCTTATCTACACCCTCGGCCGCAAGACCTATAAACATATCATCACCGATTCACCAAAGGCAGATGGAAAGAAGCAGGTGTCAAACAACAATGAACCCGAGCTTACACCTGAGCAGACAAAACAGCGTGTCGTGGCTCTCTTCCTCGTTTTTGCAGTAGTTATCTTCTTCTGGATGGTTTTCCACCAGAATGGTCAGACACTCACGGAGTTTGCAAAGAGCTGTACTTCTTCCGAGTCTTCTTCATGGACTCGAATCGGTTTCAACCTTGGAGCACTTGCGGCAATTGCAGTAGCAGTATACGCTCTCTTCAGTGTGTTCCAGTCAAAATCAAGTCAGGGTAAAATCATCAGCGGCATAATACTCGCTGCATGTGCAGGAATTGTTATATGGATCTACACAAGCATAATGCCTGCCACCCTTACTGATATCGACCCGGCTGCATACCAGCAATTCAACCCGTTCTTCGTTGTTGCACTTACACCGTTCTCGCTTGCTTTGTTCGGATGGTTAAACAAGAAGAAAAAAGAACCTTCCGCACCGCGCAAGATCGGTTATGGTATGATTGTTGCAGGTGTTGCTTATCTTGTGATGGTTTTTGGCTCTCTCTCACTGGTGGGCACAAACGGCGATGTCTCTACCAACTGGTTGATCTCAACTTATCTTCTTCTCACATTCGCCGAGTTGTTGCTTTCACCGATGGGCATCTCATTTGTAAGTAAGGTTGCGCCTCCGAAATTGAAAGGTGCAATGATGGGCGGCTGGTTTGCAGCTACAGCAGTGGGTAACTATCTTGTGTCGATTCCTATGCTTCTCTGGGGTAAGATTCCGGTATGGACAATATGGGTTATCTTGATAGCACTCTGTCTGCTCTCAGCAGCATTTATCTTCTCACAGATGAAGAAACTTGAAGCGGCTACGGGCGACATGCCTCAGCCAGTTCCTGATTCAACACTGGCAGATCCAGTTGAATAATAACCGCAAATTACCGGGACATCCCGCAAGGGGTGTCCCTTATATGATATATGGCAAATAATTCTGAATTCAGCAGTAAGATAGGTATTATCGCCGCTACAGTCGGCAGTGCAGTAGGGTTAGGAAATGTATGGCGTTTCCCGGCAGAGACACAAGCAAACGGAGGAGCCGCATTCCTGCTTGTCTACGTGATTTGTGTATTCTTGTTCGGTATACCTGTGATGCTCGGCGAGTTTTCAATCGGTCGTGCCGGAAGGAGCGATGCAATCGGCAGCTATAAGAAACTCAGTCCCGGAAAACCGTGGTGGATATCAGGATTCCTTGGCATATTATGTGCATATCTTATCCTAACGTTCTATACAGTAGTCTCAGGGTGGACCCTTGAGTATTTGTATCAGTCTCTAACCGGAGAGCTATTTGAACCCATCAAAAATGTAGAAGTGGGCAGTAACCTTCAGTTTACCGACAGGATGCAAGATTACGTGTCGAGCGTATGGCCACCGCTGATCTGGACCTGGATCACGATCTTCATCTGCGGTGGTATTCTCTGCATGGGAGTTCAGAAAGGTATTGAACGGGCAAGCAATATCTTGATGCCTCTTTTGTTTGTAATCCTTATAGTTCTTTGTGTGACAGCCTTGACTCTTCCAAAAGCCGGAGAGGGGTTGAAATATTTCTTTTCTCCAGATTTCTCAAAAATCACCCCTAAAGTATGTATAAGTGCTTTGGGACAGGCATTCTTCTCGCTAAGTCTGGGTATGGGGACGCTTATCACTTATGGCAGTTACTTCAAGAAAGACACCAACCTCACCAATACGGCATTTACAGTTTCGTTGCTTGACATGTCAGTGGCAATTCTTGTCGGAATGATTATCTTCCCGGGAGTGATGTCGTTTGGACTTGAAGGTGAATCGTTCGGAGGATCGGCACTTGTGTTTGTTACTTTTCCGGAGATTTTCAATATGATGTGGTGTCCTCAGTTGTGGTCAACACTTTTCTTTATCTTGCTTTCAGTAGCAGCCCTGACAAGCAGTATTTCTATAGCGGAGGTTTCTATTGCTTATTTCAGCGGACATTTCAAGATGAGCAGGGTGGTTGCTACATGTGCCGTGCTTCTGCCGTTGCTTCTGCTTAGTGCACTGTCGTCGCTAAGTAACGGTGTATTATCTGATTGGACAATCTTTGGCTATACTATTTTCGGGGCTTGCGATGCTTTGACCGCCAACATACTCATGCCTCTTGGAGCATTGATCATGTGCATTTATATAGGTTGGTTTGCACCAAAAGGATTGATGCAGGATCAGCTAACCAATGGAGGAGAAATAAAAAATCCTTTTGCAAAATCCATAATATTTTTATTGAAGTGGGTTACGCCGTTCCTTATCATAGTGATATTTGCGGCATCTTTGATAATGAAATAAGGAATGAAAACAGAGCTCAAAGAAATTGCGGATATTCTCGGCACAAAGTTGCAGGGAGAAAATCGTGAAATTGAGATACTTCTAACTGACTCGCGGAGCCTGAGGGACTCCGCGAAGTCGCTTTTTTTCGCCCTTAGGGGGGCAAGCAACGATGGACATCGTTATGTTGCGTCCCTTTATTCTCAAGGAGTGAGGGCATTTGTAGTGGACGCGATTCCAACTGAAGCAGGGGAAATGCCGGAAGCTTCGTGGATTGTGGTTCCCGACACTCTTAAAGCTCTTCAACATGTTGGATCGCTTGGTCGTTCCAATGCTAAGTCGATTATTGCTATTACAGGGTCGCGAGGCAAGACAACTCTAAAGGAATGGCTTTTCCAAATACTTTCACCGACTTTAAATGTAAGCCGTTCGCCGCGTAGCTATAATTCCCAGATAGGGGTGCCTCTTAGTCTTTGGGGAATCCGTACTGGAAGCGATGTGGCATTAATAGAGGCAGGCATATCTAAGGAGGGAGAGATGAGAGCATTGTCAGACTGTATCCGTCCGGATACCGTTGTTATTACAAATGTAGGTGATGCGCATGCCCAAGGATTTGCAACTAAAGAAAATAAGATTAGGGAGAAGGTGTCGTTGGCGGCTGGAGACTCTGTGAAACGTGTGATATATTGTGCAGATGATCCTGAAGTTTCAAAGGAGGTTCTTCTGCAATGTCCCGGAAAAGAATTGATAGGTTGGAAAAGAACTGACTTCCCTGAGAATCCCTTTGGTGCCGGTTTTGAAGGTGAAGAAATACGTGATTGGGAGATTGAAAACAGCGGCCATGCCTTTGCCGTAGCATTATCTCTTGGTATTAGCCGGAGAGATGTGGAAAAGGCAATGAAAGGACTGCATCGCATAGGCACGCGTCTGAATGTCAGCGAGGGTGTCAATGACTGTATGGTGATTCATGATTCGTATACATCTGATCAGTCGTCATTAGCCCCGGCACTTGATTTCATGAAGCGGCGTCTTGCTCCCGGAAGTAAGGAAACCCTTATTGTGAGCGATCTGCTGCATGAGGCCGATTCATCAGAAGACGCGTTTTCTGCAATGGCGGAGATGCTAAAGGCTTTTGGTGTGAAAAGACTTATCGGAGTAGGCCGGGGTATGATGGAGCATGCAAAGAAACTCGCATCAGCAGTTGAGGAATCTGAGTTCTATGAGTCTACAGAAGATCTCCTTGCGTCCTTGACGACCTCTGATTTCTGCAACGAAACAATTCTCATCAAAGGAGCGCCGGAGTATCATTTCAGTCGCATTTCAGAGCTTCTTGAGGCAAGGACACATGAGACTGTTCTTGAGGTGAATCTTGATGCCGTTGTAAGAAACTACAATTATTTCCGGTCTAAATTACCCGCCGGAACAGGACTTGTTGCAATGGTAAAGGCTTCGGGCTATGGAGCGGGTAGCTATGAGATTGCCCGGACAATGCAGGATTGCGGTGCTTCCTATCTTGCTGTTGCGGTTCTTGATGAAGGTATAGACCTCAGAAGGAGAGGAATTACAATGCCGGTTATGGTTATGAATCCTAAGGTGGTGAACTATAGACAGATGTTTGCCAACCGTCTTGAGCCTGAGGTTTATTCCATGCCTATGTTGCTTGATGTGGTGAAAGAAGCTGAGAAATACGGAGAAAAGTACTACCCGGTTCATATAAAGCTTGACACGGGAATGCACCGAATGGGATTTGTGGAAGACCAGTTACCGGAAGTAATGAGAATTTTAAACTCTACCTCGGCTGTTAGGATTGCATCTGCATTCAGTCATCTTGCAACTGCCGATTGTCTGGACATGGATGATTACACTATCATGCAACTTCAAAAATTTGACCGATTCACTAACTACATGCTTAGCCAATCGCCACATCCATTCCTTCGTCACGTTCTTAATTCCGCCGGTATCTTGCGTTTCCCGGAGTATCACTATGATATGGCCCGTCTCGGCATAGGCCTATATGGAGTTAACACACTTCCTCCAGACATAGAGTCACCACTATCAGTGGTCAGCACATTGAGAACAGTGATTATTGCTATTCGTGAATGGAAAAAGGGCGAGAGCATAGGGTATGCCCGACGCACCATATTGGAACGGGATTCTCGCATAGCGACTATCCCTATCGGCTATGCCGACGGCATGAACCGCCATTTTGGAAGAGGAAACATTAAGGTTAAAGTGAATGGGCAAGATGCGCCAACTGTCGGGAATATATGCATGGATGCATGTATGATAGATGTCACCAGCATCGACTGCCGTGAGGGAGATGCGGTAGAGATATTTGGACCTTCGGCTTCAGTCGACCGTCTCTCTGATCTTCTCGACACGATCCCCTATGAGATCCTCACTTCCGTTTCTCCCAGAGTCAAGCGAGTCTACTATAGAGAGTGATTCTTCCGGAGATATTTCTGCCATTTCTATTTCTTGTTCTTCAAGTTCTTGAGTAATTGGAGATGAGATGATGTGGCCGTCGGCCATTTCGATGATATGGTCGGCAATGGCAGCCAAAGAAGAATCATGAGTTACCATCACAATGGTCTGACCCAAACGGTCGCGCAGGTCTACGAAAATATCCTGTATTTCCTTTCGATTTGCAGAATCGAGGCTACCGGTTGGCTCGTCGGCAAAGATAATCTCAGGGTCGTTGATCAGGGCTCTTGCTATAGCTGTGCGTTGACGCTCACCTCCGCTCATTGCAGCAGGCTTATGGCCAAGCCTATCGCTAAGCCCAAGTTGGGTGAGCAGATCGGCCGCCTTATTCATTGCCTTTCGTTTTGAACTCCCGGCGATGAGAGCCGGAAGAGCAACATTTTCCTGTGCAGTGAATTCCGGAAGCAACTGGTGGAATTGGAAAACAAACCCCATATTCCTGTTTCTGAAAGCTGAGAGTTTTTTATCTTTCATCCCTATTAATTCGGTGCCATTGAAAATGACGCTTCCGCTATCAGGCTTTTCAAGTGTGCCGGCAATTTGCAGCAGTGTTGTCTTTCCAGCCCCAGAAGGGCCAACTATGGCGGCAATTTCGCCATTGCCGATGGAAAGGTTAATGTCTTTCAACACTTGGATATTTCCAAATGATTTATATATATTTTTGATTGTCAGCATTGTCGGATGAAGTTAGATGATAAATTAAGAGTTATGAATTAAACATTTGATTCTATATTCCGAGGGATAAAGATTATTGGCACGGTTTCCGTGGTTTTTCATGAATCCGAGAGGAATATTCTGATTAGTTACAGTCACATATCCTTTAGGAGTATCGGGGGGTAGCTCAACAGTATCCCTTGACAGAAACCGGATTGCATCATCATCTGATAGTGCTACTTCCGGGAACGGATGAGTCATTGCGACCGACATAGCGAGAGCATGAGCCGGAATTAGGTCTTTACCTTTTATCTCACCAATTTCTACGCCGGCAGAAATTATCCTGACTCCTTTAGGAATGGCCTCGAGCAGATTTGCCGTAGATGGTGTCAGGGCGAGAAGATGACCGTCATGGTTTATAATCTCTAAATCACAGTCAATCCATGATTTTGCAATCTTCAATATTCTCGGATCTGTAAATTCCTTTTTCTTTGCTTTCACTTTACCCTTTATTTTGCCTCGACGGCACGATTCGTCAACGTCTTTTTTGAAAACGCATACAAACAGTCCTTCTCCTCTGACGAATCCCGGGATAAATCGTAGGCATGGTATATCCCCCTTCACTTGGGGTTGGATACCGAATTTTCCTGCAAGTCCCGTATCGACAGGTATCAATCCGAATGACTCAGCTATCCAAGTGGCGTTGTCTTCATCTTCAGATGTGTTGAAGGTGCAGGTTGAATATATGAGATACCCACCCGGTGCAAGCATCTCCACTGCATTTTCAAGAATTTCGCGTTGAAGGGCAGTGCACTTCCTTATGAGTCCTTCACCCCATTGCGTGCGGGCTACTTCCTCTTTACGCATCATGCCTTCTCCTGAGCAGGGAGCATCCACTGCTACAATGTCGAAACAATCTCTTAAAGTAGCAAGACGTGAAGTGTCGGCGTTTGTCACAACTATCTCCGGATAGCCGTATTTAATCAGATTTTCTTTCAAGACAGAAACTCTTGAAGAGGAAAACTCATTCGCCAGCATCACGCTTCCATCGGGAATGGCATTGAGTATTGCAGTGGTCTTGCCTCCCGGAGCAGCGCAAAGGTCGCATACCATAACTTTTTGATTGCCGACCAAAGTCTCCACAATATTCTCGTAGATCATAGAAGATGCATCCTGAACATAAAAAGCCCCGGCATGAAACATTGGGTTCATGGTGAAGTTTGGACGTGCTGAGAGATAGAAGCCGGATCTACACCAAGGGACCGGAGACATATCTGGATAATGAGGAGACCATGAGGACTTATGTCGGTTTAGGCGCAATGAAGTTTCCGGCTCTCGATTTAGAGCGGAGAGAAGTGTTTCAGCTCTTTCTGAACCGAATTCGGCACTGATCATTGCCTTAAAACTATCTGGTATCAATATATCTTCAATCATTTCTGCCACAAAATTAGTAAAAAACGGGGAAATTTGTTAATTTTGTAGCATGAAAATTCAAACAGCCCTCTATCTTGTGCCAGTTCCAATAAGTGTAGCTCCGGTTTCCGACGTGATTCCAGCCGGAAATTTAGAGATACTGCGTCAATTGCGCCATTTCATTGTAGAAAACATACGCACTGCAAGAAGATACTTGAAGCACATAGATCCCGGGTTTCCGATAGGAGATTGCACATTTTCAGTACTTGATCGTCATATCGGTCCGGAAGATGTCTGTGCAATGCTTGAGCCGTTGCGTGGAGGATACCCTATGGGGGTCATGAGTGAGGCCGGTTGCCCAGGAGTAGCAGATCCGGGAAGCCATCCTGTTGAAATAGCTATAAGGGAAGGGCTGAGGGTCATACCTCTTGTTGGTCCGAGTTCCATATTAATGTCTCTGATGGCATCCGGATTTAACGGTCAGGGATTTGCATTCCATGGCTATTTGCCAATTGATGCTACAGACCGACGCAAGGCACTGAAGCGTCTTGAGTCGGAATCGGCGAGTCGGCAGATGACACAGATTTTCATTGAAACTCCATATCGCAACAACCGCATGGTAGCGTTCCTTGCAGAAGAATTGCATCCTGAGACGATGTTATGCGTGGCATGCGATATAACTGACCCTGAAAAGGAAGATATTGTTACCGCTTCAGCAGTTTCGTGGAGAAAGAAAAAATATGAATTTGACAAACGACCGGCTATCTTCCTCCTCTATGCCGGTGCCAAAGGTGGCGACCGAAGAAGATATGAAAAGAAATGAGTAGGAAGATATATTTCGATGATCAACCAGGTCTCCCATTTGAGGAATGGGAGAATCCTTATGATTCAGAAAGTGATGCCTCTGAATCTATAGAGGTGCCTAAGCCGTTGTATTATTGCTCTTTTGGCAGCGGGTCGAGTGGCAATAGCTGTTATATTGGCAGCGATCATGGGGGAATAATAGTGGATGCTGGATTGCGTGCAGAGGAAATAGAGAGAGGATTGGCAGCTAATGGAGTCAACATGAAGCATGTGAAGGCATTGCTTCTGACCCATGACCATGCCGACCACGTGAAATATGCCTACGCGTTACTTCGCAACCATAAGCATCTCAAGTTGTTTTGTACAAATAGGGTTCTCAACGGGATGCTTCGTAAACATTCCATCTCAAAGCGCATAAAAGAGTATCATGTTCCCATCTTTAAGGAAATTCCATTCAAAGTTCTTGATTTTGAAGTCACTGCATTTGATGTTCCTCATGATGGTAGCGATAACATGGGATTTTCTTTGGAATTTGACGACCGCAGGTTTGTTATTGCCACAGATCTCGGAGCGATAAGTGACCGGGCACGCCATTACATAAGTCGTGCAAATTATCTGATGATTGAATCCAACTATGATGCGTATATGCTTAGGATGGGACGTTATCCTGAATACCTCAAGGCCCGAATAGCGGGTGGATCCGGTCATCTTGACAACATGCAGACCGCAGCGTTTATAAGTGAAATTATAAATCCGGGACTTAACCATATTTTTTTATGTCATTTGTCTAAAGACAACAATACTCCTCAGATTGCATTGCGTAAGGTTCGAGATGCTCTTGAGAGCAAGGGCCTTAAGGTTGGGAATGCTATGGAAACGATGGAAGACAAGAAGGCAGATGTTCAGTTGCTTGCGTTGCCACGCTATGACATGACAAGATGGTTTGTATTTAGAAAATAATACTATGACAGACGATTCTCAAATATTAAGGGCTTCTTATCATACCCTCGGATGCAAGCTGAATTTTTCAGAAACGTCAGCAATTGGCGTGCAACTGTCTAAACAAGGAATATTGAAGGCGCACGCGGACGAAATCCCGGATATAGTGGTTGTCAACACGTGCTCAGTAACAGAAATGGCTGATAAGAAAGGGCGGTCACTCATCAGGCGGCTTCGTGGCCGATGGCCGGAGGCGACGCTTGTAGTGACAGGATGTTATGCCCAGTTGAAGCCGCAGGAGGTTGCTGCAATAGATGGGGTTGACATAGTGTTGGGAAACGATGAAAAACTTCGCATTGCAGAATTTCTTGAAAAATGGGAGCAAGACAGAAGGCGCAACGTAGCCGTGCATGATTATCTTGACATAAGAGAATTTCGCGGAGCCTGTGAACGAGGTGACAGAACCCGATATTGGTTGAAAGTGCAGGATGGCTGTGATTATTTCTGCACATATTGTACCATACCATTTGCCAGAGGACGAAGTCGATCGGGCGATATTAGAGAACTTGTAGGTGAGGCTGAAAAAGCAGCCGCGGAGGGAGGCAAAGAGATAGTGCTGACCGGAGTCAACGTAGGATGCTTTGGAAAGGATAACGGTCAGGAGTTTCTCGAATTGCTCAAACGCCTTGATGCAGTGGAAGGAATCAGTCGCTACAGGATATCAAGTATCGAACCTAATCTTTTGACTGAAGATATAATACGGTGGATAGCCGAGGACAGCAGGGCCTTTATGCCAAGCTTTCACATCCCGCTACAATCAGGTTCAGACGAGGTCCTAAAGTTGATGAACCGTCGTTATCGAACGGATCTTTTTACTGATAGAATCGAACTGATCAGGAGTGTCATTCCCGATGCTTTCATCGGGGTGGACATAATAGCCGGAGCGAGAGGAGAAACCGAGGAAGAATGGGAAAAGAGTTACAGATATGCAGAATCTCTGCCTGTCAGCAGGTACCACGTGTTCCCATATTCTGAGCGTCCAGGCACAAAAGCGCTTGGAATCGATCATCAAGTAAGTCAAGAAGAAAAGCACCGTAGAGTATCGCTCCTAACGCGTCTGAGTGATGAAAAACTCAGGGATTTTTCGCGTCATTTTTTTGGAAAGCAGCGTGAAGTGCTATGGGAACATCCAGGTAGCGATGAAGAAGGGGTTATGTATGGACATACCGATAACTATCTAAGAGTGTGTGCCAAGGCATCTCCTTTACTGTATAATTCAATCAGTCTGACTCGTCTCACGGGATTCCATAGTGGAGATGCGGAGACACTTTCAGGAACTTTACAGTAATAAGCTGTGGCTTAATTTTTGTTAACCTCTCAACCGCATAATTCGTTGTATGGCTAAGAAACTTTCGGTAATAATCTTGAATTGGAACGGGGAGAAACTTTTACAGAAGTTCCTTCCAAGCGTGGTGGCACATACAAAGGGATCGGAAGTGGACGTGATAGTTGCAGACAATGGTTCCACGGATAACTCACTTGAAGTCTTATGCCATGAGTTTTCAAATGTCAAACTTATTGCATTTGATGAGAATTATGGCTTTTCGGAGGGTTATAATCGTGCAATATCGGAGGTTCAGTCTGACTATGTGGTCCTTCTGAACTCAGACGTTGAGACCCCGGACGGATGGTGGGAGCCACTGCTTGAATTCATGGAGAAAAATCCGGATGTCGGAGCTTGTCAACCCAAGATACTCTCCTATCGTAATAAGAATAAGTTTGAGTATGCCGGAGCTGCCGGCGGTCTTCTTGATTGCTTCGGATATCCGTATTGCAGAGGACGCTTATTCGATAAGATAGAATATGATCTTTGCCAATATGATGTGGGGCCGGAAGATATAGCCTGGGCATCAGGAGCTTGCTTGATGGTAAGGAGGGATGCATATATGAAAGTTGGAGGTCTTGATGAGCTTTTCTTTGCTCACATGGAGGAGATAGACCTTTGTTGCAGGATGCACAATAATGGATATAGGGTGTGTGTCGTTCCGGAATCGCATGTATATCATCTTGGGGGTGCTACTCTTTCACAAGGTGACCCGAAGAAGACATATCTTAACTTCCGTAATAATCTTCTGCTTCTTTATAAAAATTTGCCTGAGAAGAAAGGTAAGACAGTTTTGTTTAAGCGTAGGTTGATGGACACCTTAGCCTTTTTCATGTATGTTTTGAAACTTGACTTTAAGAATGCCGGTTCAATATTGAGAGCACATTCCGATTTTAAGAAGATGAGGCGTAACTACACTGTTTTCCCAAACCGCGATATCCTTTCCAGCCTTCCGGGGGCCGACAGGTGTATCGTAGTAGACAGATATCTAAAATTTTAATGATCAATTATGAAATTATACTATGAATAATAAGAAACTTATATTGGTAAGCAATGATGATGGATATTTGGCCAAAGGGGTCAGGGAACTTATAACGATGCTTGTGCCTTATGGGGAGGTTGTAGCTGTCTGCCCTGATAAAGGGCGAAGTGGGCAATCAATGGCTCTGACGTTCGATGCACCTCTTAGAATCAACGAAGAAAAAAGTCCTGCTGTCGGTGCCCGGCTTTTCAGTTGCAACGGCACACCTGTGGATTGTGTAAAAATGTCATGTTATTCAGTGCTTGATGGTAGGATTCCTGATATAGTTGTTGCCGGCATCAATCACGGTAGTAATGCTTCTGTCAACGTGCTTTATAGCGGTACGATGGGCGCTGTTCAGGAAGGTTGTTCTTGGGGTGTTCCTGCAATTGGATTCTCACTTACTACACACGATGCTGATGCTGACTTTACAGCCATTAAACCCATAGTTGATACTCTCATTCCTAAAGTTCTTGAAGAAGGTTTGCCAAAAGGTGCGTTCATTAATGTTAATGTTCCTGCAGGTGTGCAGGAGGCTCCAATTGCATTCTGCCGGGAATGTAAGGCTCACTGGAGTGAGGAGTATAAAAGATATAAAGACCCTATGGGCCGCTCTTTTTATATGCTTGCCGGACACATGGTCAATGATGAACCCGATAGCGAAGATACAGATCTATACGCTCTTGAGCATGGTCGTAGTTCAGTTGTGCTGGAGGCTCTTGACCGAACTGCGGGATGTAGTCTTATTCCGGACTGGTTAAAGAGGATTGGAGAATAAATGGTCTAAATGTGTTATTTTTATAATAAATTTGCCTATATATAATAAAGGTATATAAAAAAATATTAACTTTGCATTGAATTTTCGCAAAGTAAGTAAAGACCAATTAATCGTTTCATTGACAATTATTGTTGCATTAGTAAAGTTATGGATTAATAGTTAAATTAGGATTAGGACACACGGCATCTTGCGAAGGATTTCGAGGGATGCTGGAAAAAAGAGATTCGTAGCGATACGAGTCTCTTTTTTCGTGATTTTACCTATAAAACTATTGTTTTGTGCTATTTTACTTGACTTTAGGAAAAAAATGTATTATCTTTGCAAAGAATCTGCGTTTGGGTCTTGTGAAATCAATATTTATCAAGACGTATTCATGCAAAATGCATGATGAAAAGCAGATAAAAATAAGAATGAAGCCGCAGAAAGAGATAAAGATATCTAACTGGGCAGCCCATATGACGACCTGCGTGAGTGTCACACTTGCGTTGCTGACATTAGGACTGATAGCGATGATTTGGATAGCGGCGACAGGGGAGTCCCGTCGGATGCTTGAAAAAATTGAAATAAGCGTGGTCATGACCGATGATATCGGTGAAGATCGCGCCATTGCCATATATGAGGCAATCAGAAAACAGCCGTTTGCCCTAAATGTTAGATATATTTCGCGTCGGGATGCACTCGAAAATTGGAAGGACGCTACAGGAGAAGATCTGGAGCAGGTATTCGGGGTTAATCCCTTGTCTCCTGAAGTTGCTTTTACTGTCTCTGGAGACTACTCCACGGTCAATAAGATAGCAAGTATAAAGAAAGGAGTCGAAGCAATAAAAGGAGTCCTGGAGGTTGGCACGCCAGACAATCAGTTGATTGAAGCGATGAACTCCAATATCCGTAAGCTGACCTTGGGATTTAGTGTTGTTGCAGTAATTATGCTTATCATATCATTTGTACTGATAAGCAATACTGTGCGACTCTCGATATATTCAAAGAGGTTCATTATCCATACGATGCAGCTTGTAGGCGCCACCAATGGATTTATTCGCCGCCCATTTATCTTTGCCAATGCAACAGTGGGAGCTATATCAGGACTTGTATCTGCAGGTTTGCTCTCCGGAGTTCTTGCTATGAGTGGTAAGATGGGTTTCGAAGAACTATCATCATTGATTAGTTGGGGATGGATGTCGGTGGTAGCTGCCGGTTTGATTTTAGGGGGTGCCGTGATTTGTTCAGTTGCGGCAGCACTTGCCACTACTCGGCATCTGCGTCAGGATTATGAGGATTTGTTTAAATGATGAAAATGGAGTTCTAAAAGTATCAGAAATTAAGAATTAAGAAATAGATAAGATGAAAATAAAACTTCCTACACCACATCCTGGAGATATAAATAAAGTGGAGGAGAGCCAACGACCCTTCGGAAAGAAAAACTATATAGCCATGGCAGGATGCCTGGTGCTTATCGTCTTGGGTTTTATATTAATGTCAGGATCAGGTAGTTCGGTGGAGAATGGCTTTAATCCAGATATATTCTCAACCCGGCGTATAGTGGTAGGCCCGTTTGTGACTTTCCTTGGTTTCTTTCTTATGGTATTTGCGATATTGATGAAGCCTAAGAAATAATTCAATCATATTTAATAATTAACAAGCCCATGGATTGGTTAGATGCTCTTATACTTGGTGTAGTTCAAGGTCTTGCAGAATACTTGCCGATATCTTCAAGTGGCCACTTGGTAATATTTCGTGAGATTCTCGGACTAAAGCTTGAAGGAGATGATGCGCTGCAATTTGATGTGATACTTCATGCTGCCACAGTGCTGAGTACGATAGTAGTGCTTTGGCCACTGTTCCGAGACCTATGCAAAAGTTTCTTTACATTTAAGAAAGACGATAATTTCTGGTATGTAGTTAAGATTCTTGTCAGCTGTATACCTATTGCCATAGTTGGATTTTGCTTCAAGGATATGGTGGAGGAAATGTTTACCGGAAATTTGACTATAGTGGGTGTTTGTCTGCTTGCTACAGCTTCCTTGTTGGCCTTTGCTCACTACAGCGACCGGTTGATGAATGGAAGAATGATAAGTCCAAACAGAGGTAGAGACATCAGCTTTGCAGATGCCATAACAATAGGAGTTGCTCAGGCTGTGGCTGTACTCCCCGGTTTGAGTAGGAGTGGCACCACTATCGCCACCGGTATACTTATTGGCGACAAGCGCGATAAGGTTGCTTCTTTTTCCTTCCTCATGGTTATTATCCCAATTCTTGGAGAGGCTCTTCTGAGTATCAAAGATATAATTGGGGGTGAGACAGCCGGTCAGACACCAGTTTCCACCACATGTCTTCTTATTGGTTTCGTATCGGCTTTCCTCGTTGGATGCGCTGCTTGCAAGTGGATGCTCGGATTAGTTAAAAAAGGCAAGCTGATATGGTTTGCTGTTTATTGTCTTGTTGTGGGTGTTGTTTGCCTATTATGGTGATGTCATGGCACAGATGGATTTCATAACAGGAGAAATAATTGGTATTGACAAGCCGTTGGGCTGGACCTCCTTTGATGCTGTAAAGCGTATTAGGGGTGCTATTCAGAGAAAACTTAACGTAAAGAAGTTTAAAGTTGGCCACGCGGGTACACTTGATCCTCTTGCCACAGGAGTCCTCATCGTATGCACGGGGCGTTCAACTAAATATATAGAGCATCTTCAGAACGGTACAAAAGAATACATTGCCACTGTACGTCTTGGTGCTACGACACCCAGCTTTGACATGGAAACTGAAATAGATGAGTATTTTCCATGGGAACATATAACAGAAGATAGGGTGAAAGAAATACTTCCACAATTCATGGGCCATATAATGCAAGTGCCTCCAGTCTACAGCGCAGTCAAAGTTGATGGAAAGCGTGCATACAAGTATGCCCGAAAGGGGAAGGAAGTGGAATTGAAGGCTAAACCGCTTGTGATTGAAGAACTTGAACTTCTTCCTTCCAAACTTCCAGAATTACGTCTTCGTATAGTATGCTCCAAAGGAACCTACATACGAGCCTTGACTCGAGATATAGGCATCGCACTTGATTCCGGAGCTCATTTGACGGCGCTTTGTCGCACCCGGGTTGGGGATATACGACTTGAGAACTGCCTATCTATAGATGAGGCGGTGAAAAAGATATCGGAGTGTGAAGTGGCGTTCCCTGATGATTTCAAGATACCAGAATAATGAAGATTCAATTTTTTGAACCACTCTTTTAATAATGAAACTCTCACAATTTAAATTTAAGCTTCCTGATGCACAGATAGCGATGCATCCTTCTGAGAACAGAGATGAATGCCGCCTGATGGTGGTCGACACTCGTGATGGAAGCATCAAACACTGTATTTTTAAGGATATTATCAATTATTTTGAAGATCAAGATGTCATGGTCTTCAACGACACAAGAGTATTTCCAGCAAGACTTTTCGGAAATAAGGAAAAGACTAATGCGAAAATCGAGGTGTTCTTGCTACGGGAATTAAATGCAGAAAACAAGTATTGGGATGTTCTTGTAGAGCCTGCCCGAAAGATCCGAATAGGTAATAAGCTTTATTTCGGAAATGATGATTCAATGGTGGCAGAGGTGATTGACAATACCACCTCAAGGGGGCGCACATTGCGTTTCCTGTATGATGGTCCGCATGATGAGTTTAAGGATGCGCTTTATTCATTGGGAGACACTCCGCTTCCTGACTATATTACTCGTGATGCGGAACCGGAGGATGCAGAGCGCTATCAGAATATTTTTGCAACAAAAGAAGGCGCAGTGATGGCTCCTGCCGCTGGGCTTCACTTCAGCAGGGAGCTGATGAAGCGACTTGAGATCAAAGGTGTAGAGCGTGGTTTTGTAACGCTTCATTGCGGACGTGGAAATTTCAGGGACATCGATGTGGAAGATCTCACAAAGCATCGTATGGATTCAGAGGAAATGTTTGTTGAAGAAGAGGTTGTCGACATGGTAAACGCGGCTAAAGACAGAGGTTCGCGAATTTGTGCTGTGGGTACATCCACCATGCGTGCGCTTGTGACTGCTGAATGCATGAACGGTCATCTTATGCCATTTGAGGGATGGACAAATAAGTTTGTATTCCCGCCCTATGACTTCACAGTGTGTGATTCAATGGTGTCGAACTTTCATCTGCCATATAGTACACTTCTTATGATGGTTGCAGCATTTGGCGGTTATGATTTGGTAATGAAGGCTTATGATATAGCTGTTAAGGACGGATATATGTTTGGTGCGTATGGCGATGCCATGTTGCTGCTTAGATGAGCCTGACAGACGTTCTAATAATATATCGTAATCTAAAATTTGCTAAAAATTTTAACCAAAAGGTTATTTTCAAGTTAATTAAGTTTAAGTAATGAGTTTTTTTTGCTTAAACTCTTGACAAACGGGTAAAGATATATTATCTTTGCATCGTGTTTTTCATGGTATTAGATTTAAGGTTAGAGGATATATTGTCGTGAGACAATTATCCTTTTTTTATTTTTGTCAAAGATTTTGAGGGAGGAGTGTGACAGGAGAGGTCATTGGAATATCTCTTTAAGGATGGAGAGTGACTTTAGATTGTCGGATCCGGGAAAATGACATCCGAAATATTTCATTATCTCATTGAGGACTTCAGAACGTTCATGGCCGTTGAAACGGAATTTCTTAGCATTTGCATAGTTGATGCGGGTTAATTTGGGGAGAAATGCCGTGCGATGTGCATCTATGCGTATGCCATGGTTAGATTGAATCATAAAAGGAAATACTGTTTTGCCTGCTTTCATGTCGAATTCCATTCCTTCAGTGTAATCTGTAAGATCCGGATGAATTCCCATCAGATGGGTCATTCCTACCAAAAAACTAATGTGGAAGTTTGCTATTGACATGGAATCATCAACAGTGTCGAAAAAAGTTATGGAATCGGCTATGAAATTCCAAAGCAGTTCCTCGGCAGGGGCGTCTCGTAACAAGCGACTGAGGAATTCGGACAGAAACATCACGACAGAGGATTTTATAGGATTATAATAGATAGTTCTCCATACTCTTATGGGTGCAATTGCAGAGGGTATATGCAATTCTCGTGTCGGTGAAAAGTTCACCTGTGCCTCTATCACACTAAGCGGCATCAGATGCGAAGCAGTCTGCCGACTCTTCTTAGTGGTACCCGCAGGGGTTAGTAAAGCAATACGTCCCCACTCGCGAGTAAAGACCGACGTGACATTGTGTCTGTCGCTATGCTTAATTGTTCCAAGCACAATGCATGAGATATGCTCTTTCATCTGAGATGCTATTAATTTTGAATTCGGAATTTATAATTTAATATCAATATGTTGCAAGAATTAACAACAAGTGGCGAAGCTGAATAAGAAATGCCGTGTATCTATAGGCTCGTTATTTTGTGGGAGTCTGACCTTGTGGATGGAATCTTGTCTGCTAATCCTTGCTTACGGCTAAATGGCTTCCAGGTCACATCAAGCATATTGATACATCAATCTCTTTGGCTACTTAATAAAAAAAAGATCTAACTCTTTTCACAAAGAATTAGACCGAAACCTTAATCTTAATTTAATACTATGAAAAACACACTTGCAAAATTAATCATTTTTTTTGAATCTACAAATATTTTTCACGAAAAAATTGATAATTTTAGTGGTTATATCAATTTTCTTGGCTGAAATCCGTTATTTATAGTGTAGGGAAGCTTTCTGATGCTTTCTCCAAAAATCATATTATCATGAAAAAATATAATATAGCAGTTGCCGGCACCGGCTATGTCGGCCTTTCTTTGGCAACCTTGCTTGCTCAGCATAACCACGTAATAGCCGTCGACGTAATTCCTGAAAAGGTAGAAAAAATCAATAACAGAATATCTCCAATCCAGGATGATTTTATCGAAAAGTATCTTTCTGAGAAGTCTCTTGATTTAACAGCAACACTTGATGGGGCAGAGGCTTATCGAGAAGCGGACTTTGTGGTGATAGCGGCTCCAACCAACTATGATCCTGTTTCCAATTTCTTTGATACGCACTGTATCGAAGATGTAATAGATCTTGTTTTATCGGTAAATCCACATGCTGTAATGGTTATAAAATCGACTATCCCGGTTGGATATTGCCGCTCTCTTTATCTGAAATATTCCAATGCAGGAGTATCAGAGTTCAATCTGATGTTCTTTCCTGAATTCCTTCGTGAATCCAAGGCTCTCTACGATAATCTTTATCCATCCCGTATTATAGCCGGAGTCCCCAAGGTGATTGAAGATCCACGTTTTGCACATGAAAACGACGCAATTCTAAGAGTAGCGGACTTGAAGCGTATGGATGATGCTGCCAAGACATTCGTTGGCTTACTTGAGCAAGGAGCACTAAAGAAAGATATCCCTGTTCTTTATATGGGAATGAAAGAAGCAGAAGCAGTGAAACTCTTTGCCAATACATATCTTGCACTACGTGTCAGTTATTTCAATGAGCTTGATACCTATGCCGAGGTAAAAGGTCTTGATTCCAAAGCGATAATTGAAGGTGTAGGACTTGATCCACGTATAGGCTCACATTATAATAATCCGTCATTTGGGTATGGGGGATATTGTCTGCCAAAAGACACAAAGCAATTGCTCGCCAACTATGCGGAGGTTCCTCAGAACATGATGTCGGCGATAGTGGAATCAAACAGAACACGCAAAGACTTCATAGCTGACCAGGTTCTAAAGCTCACCGGATGGTATGACTATACGACAAATAATCATTATAAGAGCTTTGGAAAAAGATCAGCCGACAATTCTCAAAGCCAAGCCCCCACTGTTGGTGTCTACCGGCTGACGATGAAATCCAATTCCGATAATTTCCGTCAGTCCTCGATACAGGGTGTCATGAAGCGCATCAAGGCAAAAGGCGCCACAGTTATCATATATGAGCCGACACTTGAAGACGGTTCTTCCTTCTTTGGAAGCACAGTTGTCAACAATCTCGATGAATTTAAGGATAGGTCTGATGCGATAATAGCCAATCGCTATGACACAGCCCTTGATGATGTCGCTGATAAAGTCTATACTCGTGATATTTTCAGAAGAGATTAACCAAATATCTATAAGAACTAAGACCCCGTCTCAAAATCTTTATGAGACGGGGTCTAAATCAAGTATCTATTATATTAAGAATATAAGAAGCGCTTGATTGAACGTTTCGGGGTCTTCTCAAACTCGTTTGGAATAAGCTGGATCTTAGATATCTGTTCATAAGGAGCTACCAATCGGTTTAGCTCCTTTCTTATTTCCTCCATACGCCCATCCATGTCGATACTTGTGAGATCGAACTTGTCGAGGGCAGGATAGTCCGGATAGACGAGAGCAACAAGCTTGCCATCTCGTTCTATAACGAGCGATTCAGCTACAAAGGGCATATTGTTGAGCTTTGCTTCAATTTCTTCCGGATAGATATTTTGTCCACTTGCGGAAAGGATCATTGTCTTGTTGCGGCCACGCAGGAATAAAGTGCCGTCGGGTGTGCGAGTACCCATGTCGCCGGTCTTGAGCCAACCATCCTTGTCGAGAACAGCTTCTGTTGCCTGTTTATTTCGGTAATAACCTTTCATGACGTTTGTGCCACGTACGCATACCTCGCCAGGAATGTTTTCAGGATCTTCGCTCATTACGATTGATTCCATGATCGGGAGTGTGCGACCGGCACTTCCCGGAATAAATTCACGCCATGGGGTGTATGATATAAGTGGAGCGCATTCAGTCATTCCATATCCTACCGTGAATGGGAATTTTATTTTGTATAGGAAGTCCTCCACTTCATGGTTAAGGGCTGCACCTCCAACAATCACTTCCTCAAATTCACCACCGAAGGCTTCAATCAGTTTCTTCCTTATCTTGGAATAAATTATAGAATCGAGCAGTGGCACTGCAAGAGTCCATCTGATAGGTCCCTTGGATATCATGGGAAGAATCTGCGTCTTATAAATCTTCTCCAATATGAGAGGAACGCATATTATTAGGTTCGGTTTAACTTCACCTAACGCTTTGAGTAAGATTCGTGGTGACGGTGTCTTGTCGAGAATTGTTATGTGGCTTCCCACTGCGAGTGGGGTAAGCATATCAAAAGCGCATGCATAAGCATGGGCGAGCGGCAGAAAATTTAAGGCACGGCTTTTTCGATAGTGCAACTTGCTGTTGATGCCAAAGCAGACGTTTCCGGCGAGATTCTCACCAGTAAGCATTACCCCTTTCGAAAACCCGGTGGTTCCGGACGTGTAGTTTATTTCCATAAGCTCTTCGTTGCTTCGGTCGATATATTTCACGCCGGCGGGTCCATAACCATCCGGATACATCTTATTGAATCTACGTCGTGTCAATCTGAAATGACGTTTTATCTCGGTCCCGTCAGCCTCATACATTACATTCTGCCCTTTTAAAGAGAATACAGCTTTCACATTCATCAGACTGTCGGGATCCATGTGTTCCCAAATTGATTCCTGAACAATAAGAATCTGGGCTCCGGAATGATTGACAATATGGCTTATGTCTATGGGGTTGAAGTCGGATAGTATGGGGACCACAACAGCGCCGTAAGTGACTACACCCATGTATATCGTCACCCAGTTGGCAGAGTCCTTGCCACATAGGGCAATTTTGTCGCCGGGTTTTATTCCTATTGAGCGATAAAATGTGTGTGCAAGTGCTATTTCGCGGGCAAGTTGGCCATAAGTAATTATATCTCCTTTAGAATAGTCGGTGAGAGCAGGAAGATCCCAGTTTTGAGCGAAACTTTTTTCGTAGATTTTGATAAAGTTGAGTATTTCCATCGTAGGTTATTATAGGTTTTTCAGGTTTGAAATTTCTGTAGACTGTCAGACAGAACACAACAGAAGGGTGAGTTTTTAAAGATATAACGAAAAAACCGACCTTTGGGTTAAGGCCGGTTTTTATTTTATTCAAAATGTGAGGCTATTTTAGCAGCGATCTCCTTCATTTTATCTGGATCCGGATTGGTGATCTTGGATCTGAAGTCCATGTCTCCCTCCGTTGTCAAGGGAACAAGATGAATATGAGCGTGTGGCACCTCGAGCCCGAGAACTGCCTGTCCAACTTTCCTGCATGGGATAGCAGCTTGTATTGCCTTTGCCACTCTTTTTGCAAAAACCTGCAAATCTCCGATTGTCTTATCGTCGAGATCAAAGATATAATCTACTTCTTGTTTAGGAATGACGAGGGTATGACCCCATTGAAGTGGATTAATGTCGAGGAAAGCGAAGAAGCGATCATCTTCTGCCACTTTGTAGGATGGAATCTCTCCTGCCACAATTTTTGAGAATATTGTCATGGCGTCAGAGCTCAATTTTGATTATTTCAAATTCAAGTACACCTACGGGAGCGTTTACCTTTACTTTGTCGCCTACCTTATGGCCCATCAAGGCCTTTGCAATTGGAGTAGAGGATGCAAGCTTGAATTCACGAAGGTTTGCTTCGTTTTCGGTCACGATGGTGTAGGTCATCTGAGCTCCATTTTTCAGGTTCTTGATTGTGACCTTGTTGAGTAATCCCACTTCATCTGTAGTAAGCTTGCTGTCGTCGATAATACGAGATGATGCGATGAGTTCCTTGATTTTAGAGATTTTCATTTCAAGCATGCCTTGTGCTTCTTTAGCAGCATCGTATTCGGCGTTCTCAGAGAGGTCGCCCTTGTCACGAGCTTCCGCAATAGCGTTTTTAATGGCAGGACGCTGTGCTTCAAGTTCTGCGAGTTCTGCCATCTTCTTGTCGTAGCCTTCTTTTGTAAGATAAGTAGCCATATTAAGATTTCAGTTTTCAGATTTTAGAAATTAGCAAGCCTTAAACTTGCCTTCCATATCAGATTTTGTAGAGGTTAAAAAAGTGAGTCCCTTTTATCAGTGGTTACCCACCTCTAAAAGGACCTCTCAATTAATTATGGTGCAAAGTTACGAAAAAAAAATGATATTGTCAAATTTTTTTCAGAGTTCTATAGGTTGTTTCCTATAGTCTTATCTAACGAATAAGACTATAGGGTCAACGGTTAGGACATAAGAAAATCCGGAGGTTCCCTTATGTGTCAATATTGGCGTAAGTGGCATGTTCCTCGATGAATTCACGTCGTGGAGCCACTTCTTCACCCATGAGGACGGCAAAAGTGTGGTCTGCACTTGCGGCATCTGTTAGAGTGACTCGCTTCAGCATGCGGTTTTCAGGATCCATGGTTGTTTCCCAAAGCTGTTCCGGGTTCATCTCACCAAGACCTTTGTAGCGTTGAAGCACGAACTTGTTGCGGTCTCCACCACAATAACGGTCTACGAAAGCCTGCACCTGCTGATCGGTCCAAGCATATTCGAATACTCCTTTCTTGCCCTTAAGTGTACATTTATATAGAGGAGGTGTGGCGATATAGAGATATCCGTTGTCGATAATGGGACGAATGCGACGGAAGAAGAACGTCATAAGCAAGGTTGCGATATGAGCACCGTCTACATCGGCATCAGTCATGATGATAATCTTATGATAGCGAAGTTTAGATACGTTTGGTTCCTTGGAGTCTTCCTCTGTCCCTATAGTGACACCAAGGGCCTTGAACATGTTGACGATTTCTTCCGATTCAAACACTTTGTGTTCCATGGCTTTTTCCACGTTGAGAATCTTGCCTCGCAACGGAAGGATTGCCTGGAAATTTGGGTTGCGACCCTGCTTTGCACTACCGCCTGCGGAGTCACCCTCGACAAGGAAAATCTCACAAGCTGCTGCATCGCGGCTCTTGCAATCGGCAAGTTTACCGGGGAGTCCGGCTCCGGAGAGAGGAGATTTTCTCTGCACCTTCATTCGTGCGTTGTAGGCAGCATGCCTTGCCTGAGCAGCCAGCATCACCTTGTCGACAATTGCACGTGCTTGCTTCGGATGCTCTTCAAGATAGTTGCGAAGAGCCTCGCTTACAGCAGTCTGGACAACGCCCATTACATCATTGTTGCCAAGTTTTGTCTTTGTCTGTCCCTCAAACTGAGGTTCGGCAACTTTTACAGAAACAACGGCAGTGAGGCCATCGCGGAAGTCTTCCTTTGAAAGCTCTATCTTAAGTTTGTCCAGAAGATGGTTGTCGTCGGCATACTTTTTGAGTGTGGAAGTCAGGCCTCTTCGGAACCCGGTGAGATGTGTGCCTCCTTCAATTGTGTTTATGTTATTGACGTAGGAATAGATATTCTCATTGAAAGAAGTGTTGTAGGTCATTGCAACCTCAACAGGGACGCCATTGCGCTCAGTCTTAAGGTCTATTATATCTTCAATAAGAGGTTCCTTGCCTTGGTCAATGTAGCGGACGAATTCCTTGAGGCCCTCATCGCTATGAAAGCGGTCGGAGCGTGGTTTGCCGTTCTCATCGCGGAAGCGTTCGTCGGTCAATGTAAGTGTTATACCGGCATTAAGATATGCGAGGTCTCGGAGGCGATTTGCCAGTGTCTCGTAATCATATATGGTTTCGGTGAATATGGAGGCGTCCGGGTGGAAGATGATGGTAGTACCGGTATGGTCGGTATCTCCGATAACACAGAGGTCAGATGTCGGTTTGCCATAGGCGTATTCCTGCATGTGGATCTTGCCATCACGGTGAATCTCGGCACGTAGATAGTCTGAAAGCGCGTTGACGCAGCTGACTCCGACGCCGTGAAGACCACCTGAAACCTTATAGGATCCCTTGTCGAACTTACCTCCGGCATGGAGAACTGTCAGCACTACCTCAAGGGCAGGCTTATGCATCTTCTCATGCATGTCAACCGGAATGCCTCGGCCATTGTCGACGACCTTGATGGAATTGTCTTCGAGTATTGTAACTTCTATGTTGGAAGCAAAACCGGCGAGGGCCTCATCAATAGAGTTGTCAACCACTTCATAAACGAGGTGGTGAAGTCCACGACCGGAAATATCTCCGATATACATAGCCGGGCGCTTGCGGACTGCTTCGAGACCTTCAAGCACTTGGATGTTGTCTGCAGCGTATTCTTTCTGCTGTATTTCTTCGTTTTCCATTTGATTATTTCTTAATTCTTTCATCAATGGCAGAGCTTATTGATGAGAATATGGTATCGATCGATCCCAGACCGTCGATATGGATATATTTCCCTTTCCCCTTATAATGGTCTTTCAGGGGTTCTGTCTGATTGTGGTAAACTTTCAGACGGTTGAGGATAGTGTCGATATTGTCGTCAGCCCGTCCGGTCTCCGCCCCTCTCTTCAACATTCGGGCTACGAGTTCCTCTTCCGGAACTTCAAGCCCAACGACACCGGTCAACTCATGTCCCATTTCTTTGAGCATTTTGTCGAGGGCATCTGCTTGAGGGATGGTGCGTGGAAACCCATCGAATATCACTCCCTTACCTTGCTCGGTCTTATCTTTAAGTTCCTGACGCAGGATATCAATCATCAGATCATCAGGAATAAGATGGCCTTTACTGATGTAGGAATCAGCAATTTTCCCAAGCTCAGAACCTTCCTTTATATGTTTGCGGAGTACCTCTCCTGTTGATATATGGTGAAGGCCGTATTGCTCAATAATTTTTTCACTCTGAGTGCCCTTGCCGCTACCGGGTGCACCGAATAATACCAGATTCAACATTTTTAGTTGTCAGTTTTCATTTGTAGGTAATCATATAGATACAAGCCGGAATCTTGCTATCAATTTAAATATCAGTCTTTGATAACATAGATATCGGGTATGTTTCTCGCTTTCCCATCAAGATCCAATCCATAGCCGATTATGAATTTCGGTGGTATTGAAAATGCCTTGTAGTCCGGGATAAAGCCAGTCTGGGTACTGTCGGGCTTATATAGAAGGGTTGCGAATTTGACAGATGCAGGATTCTTTTGTTTAAGATCGTCGATCATCCGGCAAGCCGTAAGTCCTGTATCTACGATGTCTTCGATAATAATCACGTCCTTGCCTTCAATATCGTCGTTAAGTCCGATGATCTGTTTTACAGAACCGGTAGATGATGTGCCGTCATACGATTTGTATCTGATGAAGGAAATCTGTGCATCATTGATGCCAGTCTCACGTATGAGGTCGGCAGCAAATACAAATGCACCTGTAAGGACACAAAGGAAATGCGGTTGCTTGCCTGCATAATCGTGCGCAATTTCCTGAGCTACTCTTTTTACCTGTAGGGCTATTTCCTCGCGCGATAAATATGGCACAAAGGTAAGTCCGTCTACAATAACTTGCTTGTCTTCTTGCATGGGCGAAGTTGTCTAAACATATTTGTGCAAAGATACAAAAAAAAAATGAAATATTAAAATTTTTTTGTGCTTCGGAACCAATTCGTCGCCTGAAAATTTACTGTCAATATTTGAATAGCAAATTGGCAGTTTGAGAATATCTTCATTCTTAAACTGCCAATTTATCATGACATAGTTGATATTTTATTCAGAGAGAGCAGGCAAGGAAACATCTTGTTTCAGCTTGTCAAGACTATAATAATTCAAAGTCTGTGTCAATAGCAGTCACGCGGAATTCAGTGCGTCGATTTATTTGATCGGCAATTTCCTGGTCGGCAGGTGAAAGAGTGTCAATGAAAGCCTCTGTCAGTGTCACCCCTTCCGGGAACTGCGGGTATTCTTTATTGATTCGTTTTGTAATTGTCTTAGGCTGTGTTTTGCCATAGCCTGTGTATGATAGCCTTGTGGGGTTGATGCCTTTCTCGATAAGATAGTCTACGACACTCTTTGCCCTAAGGTTGGAGAGATTTATGTTATAATCGTTGCTTCCTTTACGATCGGTATGGGAGCCCATTTCAATTGCCACATTCGGGTTGTCGTCGAGCATTACCGCAATTTCGTCAAGGGCTTGTTTTGACTCGGGTCTCAGAGTGGCTTTGTCAAAATCATAGAAGATGTTTTCCACTACGCTTGGCTTTGAAATAGATGCGAGGACGAAGTCGACGCTGTAGTCAGCATCTTCTTCCGCTGTATCGCTCTCAAACTCCACTTTCTGATTTAAAAATCCCTTTGCTCCGGCAAGCATCACATATTTCACTCCCCTTTGGAGATTGAAGCGAAAACTGCCATCATCACGGGCAATCTCCTTTTGATTAGATCCATCGTTGCCTACGATCCTGATTATTGCATTTGGCACAGGTTCATCGTCTTTGTCTACTACCCACCCGGATATGGATATCTTCAGGTCGGGTAGAAGAAACGACCATATATGGTCATAGCCTCGTGCATCACCACGATTTGAACTTAAAAATCCAGATTCTCCAGGTCCAAAGGTTATTCCGAAGTCATCACCCTGAGAGTTGATTGGAACGCCAAGATTATCTATACTCCAGCGGTCGCCCGTGGAATTAAGGGTAGCTTTGAAAATATCAAGACCTCCGAAACCTGCATGTCCATTGCTTGAGAAATAGAGAACAGAATCAGAACGTAAATAAGGGAATGACTCATCAGCCTCAGTATTGATTTGCGGGCCAAGGTTTTCAAGTGAGCCGCCGCGTTCTTTTAGGTTTATACGCCAGATGTCGAGGCCTCCGTAACCACCGGGCATATCAGATGTGAAGTATAAGTATTCCCCATCGGGAGATACGGCAGGATGACCAACAGCAGATACAGTATCGTTTATGATCTCAAATTTCTGCGGAGCGCTCCAAGTTGCATCGCTTCTTCTTGATGTATAGATTTCAACAGTGGTTGAAGAAGTTTCAGAGCGTTTTGCCACAGTAAGATACATTGTCTGTCCGTCAGGGGAGAATGAGATGATTCCTTCATCGGCATCTGAATTTAGATCACCTTCAACTGGTTCGGGGCGCATCCATTCTCCTTTCTCATTCTTTCTTGAAATCCACAAGTCGCCTTTCTTCATACCGGTTATCTCAGATTTGTTTTCACCGGTAACTTTCTCATTGGTGGTGGTGAAGTAGAGCACGTTGTAGTTTTTGTCTCCAAACATGGGGGAGAAGTCAGCACGTCTTGAATTGAAGATTTTCGCTTGCTTCACAATGTACCTGCTTTTGGGATTGCTCTTCGACGCGATTGCAAGATTGCATCCTCTTATTCCTGTTTGTGCTATTCGATTCCCCGGCTGCCATTCGAGATATTTTTCATATTCTACTACAGCCTGAGAATATTTGCCGTTTGCCTGAAGCATGCGGCCGAGATTAAGAAACACTGTAGAGTCCGGATAGCCGTATCTTATTGCATTTTGGTAAGCAGCAGCTGCATTTGCGGGACGGTTTAGCCGCTGGAAGCAGGTGCCGAGCTTGTAGGCTACTTCTCCGCGGAGCGGTCGTTCTTCGGGCTTAGTTAGACGGTTGTATATTTTACGGTACATTTTTGATGCCTCAAAGAACTCACCGCGTGCAAGGGTGTCGTCAGCGTCTGACAGTTTCACGGAATTGCACGATGGAAAGAAAGCAATTATTGTAATTGCTATTATAGACAAGATGATTGGTATAAGCCTATAGTTCTTTCTCATCGATTCGAATGGATATATAAAAATTTTTTATTTAATCCGGAATAGGCGATAGTGTACGGCTAATAATTATTACTTCAGAGTCAGCCGAGAGAATCAGAAAGAGTCTCAAGGCATTTCTTTACTTCCTGGTCTGTGACGAAAAGTTTTTCCTTACAGAATTTCAGCAGTTCGAGTGAGCGTGAAGTTAGGGATGCCAGGGAGTCGATGTCGCAATCCGGACTCTGCATCTTGGTAGTGATTTGCTCAAGTTCGGCTATCGCCTCTGAATATTTCATGTTCTTATTCATTTTAAACACCTGTATTATTCGTTGAAGATATCAATCAGTGGTTGCAGTTGTATCCCAAGTCCATTTTCATTGCAAAATTAGCGTTTTTTTTATATAGCGACAATAGCACTTGCCTTTTTTCTGCAAAAATCTAATACATTAACGTCTATTGAAAACAACTTGGATTTATGTGTGCATTAATTTTTATCAGCCACTTATCTATTTAAGCGGCATTTTTGGTTGTTTGGTTGGGATAAATAAATCTCTTTTGGGCAGATTTGCACCATATCGAGATCGCATGTCACTGATCAATTGGGTCATGACTCTTGCAAAATTGTGTCCTGTCCATACTCCTGAGTTGGTTATAATCACCCAGCATTCACCATTTGGGAACCGTTCGATAAGTGTGTGAGTCGACGATAAAGTCCCGGTGCGTCGCCATTTTCCATTGGCGTCTATTTCACTCCATCCTCTTGATCTCTTGTCTTTCTCACCATAAGCAGTCAGACTATCGATAGAAGTGTTGGTCAATATGTTTTTAACCCTGGGATATTTGTCTGTAGCTGCTACAAGCCTTGCCAAGTCTGAGGCAGAGGCGCACCACCCACCGGCACCTAAAAGCCCGTTGACATTGCTACCACCGTAAACTCTTTCTACCATTCTCCCGCTACCATTGTATTCTTCGACAGCCACGGTGTCAGGACCATAATATCTTACTTCATCTTCATGGCGGTCAGCATAATAATTAGTTGCAGGTTTGAATCGGAAGCATCCTGCTGGCTTCAGGACTTCTTCGTCTACAAAATCCCAGTAGCTTTTACCTGATACCCTTTCAATGACGAGAGAAAGCAACATGTATCCGAAGTTTGAATAGCGAAATCCATGTCCCGGAGTGAAAGCGATTTTTCGTCCTAATACGATTTTTGTCAATTCTTCATTTGAAGGGGCGCTATCAAGATTCTTGGCGGCTATAATGTCTTTTGTGTTGAACATCGGATCTCCGGCTCCCATGCCAAATCCACCTTTGTGCATCATCAGATGGTCTACAGTCATATCGAAAAGCCTTTCATCCTTGATGGCATTAGTGTAGCAGGTATCATTAAGAATGCCATCCGGACCAAAGACTTTGTCGTTTGGTTTTAGTTTCCCTGATTCTACAAGGCGCATTATGGCTATTGCTGTGACAAGTTTCGAGGCAGAAGCAAGCCTCATTATATTTCTTGGAGTCATTTTCTCTCCTTTCTCCACATCTGCCATACCGTACCCCTTAGCGTAAAGCAATGAATCATTACGTGTCACAGCAAGGGAAAGCCCTCTTATATTCCATTTGCCAATGAATCGCTCAATTTCTCGATCCATCTTATTTAGTGGAGGATATGCAGACCTTTCGTTGCTCAAGCTGTCTTCCCAATGTGCTTCTGCTTCTTTGGCACTCAACTTTTTCTGTCCTTCAACATTTTGGTGGGCATAGGCCATGACAAAGACAATGACAGTACATATTAGAGCGCATAAAAGGACCACTATGGTACCATTCCTGATGTCTTTTCTTGTCATATCGTCGATATTTTCCTAAGGCGTGCATATTGTGTTAAATAAATTAACATAATATGCAGTAATGAATCTTTAATAGTTAAATAGTGTTAAATTTGAGAAGATTTTATATGTTATGCAGCATCATTTCAGAATTTATCACTAATTTTGCATCGAGTTTTTCATGGTATTAGATTTTAAGGTTAA
>CAYQXG010000028.1:0-31383 GCA_964421525.1 uncultured Sangeribacter sp.
TGATGAAATTGATAGAACTGCTTGGCATTTTAATAATTCAGATAAATGTTCTCATCCCGTTGGATTATTAGGATTTAATGAACTCGGCATATATGATTTGGCCGGTAATGTTGAGGAGTGGACTCAAGATTGGTTTGGCCATTATTCAGATAAGCCACAGACAAATCCCAAGGGAGCGAAATCGTCAAATATTGGTAAGGTATTACGAGGAGGGAATTGGGCAATTCTTTTGGAGTACAATAAACCGGCATGTCGCTTTGTAAGTGATCCAACATTCCGAGCTCCTTATATAGGTTTCAGATTAGCGGAATAAGTATTTTTATAGAGCAGCTTGAAAATGTATAATGGGGCTCTCAAATTTATGAGATGGGCTCTTAGATTATTGATATATACGAAATAGCGAAAAGGAATACATAATTTTTATATGGACAGAGATATCTTTAATAAATATTTGGATGAGCGAGAGAAAATGAATAAACTCCATGATGCTCCAAAATATCGACGGTTGAAATATTTGGCGTTATTCTTTGTGGCAATTGCGACCGTATTGCTCCTATACATAGCTTTCCGGATAGACAGAATTTCGCCAACTGCTTTGCTCATAATGCGTGGAAGTGCAGGTTTGTGTGCCATCGTTTTCGCTATTCTTGTGGGCTTACTATCGTATAGTGCAAACAAAGAACATGTAACCAATCGTTGGAAAAATAAAAAACATAGTAATTAAAAGTTATGCACCTCTCAATTCCAATATTGTTCCTTATAATTGCAGGCATTTCAGGAGCAGTCGCAATCAGCGAGAAACTGCCCCATAAAAAGAAAATGATATTTGCTATTTTGAGTGTTTCATTAACATTGTTAGCTATTGCCGTTATTCTCGATTCTTTTGTTTGATGCCGGATGTCGGAAGAGCTGCTAAGACAGCTTATCATTTAATAATGCCGGCTTAATCCTTTTGTATCTGTCTTTTGTTTTTATAAGTAGCTATTATTTCATACGCAGATAATCCTTAATCAAAATAATATGAAGAAATATAATATGAAAAAACGCACAATATACTCTCATTTTAAGGATATGGTTGAGAAGTATCCTGAAAATCCGGCGATAGTGGAAGACGGAAGGACAATAAGCTACTCCCAACTTGATTCGATGGTTGACTCCATCCTTGACAAATTCTATGACAAGAAGCCATCTTTTGTGGGTATCGTGATGCAGCACGGAGTCGAACAGATTGCGGCTATGCTTGCTGTATTGAAAAGTGGAGCAGCTTATGTTCCTGCTGAGCCGTTCCTGCCCAAAGACCGAATCGACTACATGATGAAGACAGCGGGTGTGAATCTTGTAATCACAGATGATTACTGTGAAGATCTGTCGCCGGTGGAGAGACGTTTCGAAGATCGTTCTGAGCCGGACGGAATAGCATATATCCTCTACACTTCGGGCACAACCGGCAAACCTAAAGGTGTGATTCAGGAAAACCATTCTGTTGTGAACTATTGCGAGGCTTTTGAGGCGGAGATGCAGACAGGTCCCGGAGATGTGATGTTGCAATATTCTGTCTGTTCATTTGATATCTTTGTGGAAGAGGTTTTTACAACTCTTCTCAATGGAGCCACACTTGCAATTCCTACAATTGAGGTGCATAATGGTCCGCTTCAAGGACTTATGGATTTCTGTGCTCGCCACAGCGTGACGATCATCGACGGATTTCCTTATCTAATTGCCGACATAAACAAGCGCCCACAGCTTATGCCGAAAACTGTAGACCTGATAATCAGCGGTGGCGACGTGATCCGGGCAAGCTACATCACCAATCTTCGCAACAAGGGAATAAGAATCTACAATACCTATGGTCCGTCTGAGACTTGTGTATGCTCCAATTATTATCGTGTAGACAATGCCACTCCGCTTGAAGACGGAACATTTTCAATAGGAAAGGCAATAAAAGGCGTTAAGGTAAAGATTCTCAACAAAGATCTGAAGGAAGTGCCCGATGGAGAAGTAGGGGAGATCTGTATTTTTGGCGAGGGTGTAAATAGGGGCTATCTTGGCAATCCCCCCGAACAAGCTAATTTTGTCACGCTTCCGGATGGCACGAGATTATATCGTAGTGGTGATATGGGATATGTGTTGCCTGACGGCAACATGGCATTTCTGCATAGGCGGGATGAACAGGTGATGATACTCGGAAAACGTGTTGAACCTGAAGAGGTGGAAAATGTCTTGAATGACTATCCGCATGTAGAGCGAGGCATCGTGCGAGCTTTCCTTGATGAAGGTGGCTTGCATTATCTTGTGGCTTATGTAGTTCCCCGTAAGGGATTTTCCCTTCATGATGTGCGAGAGTTCCTGAAATCCAAACTGACAGATTTCATGGTTCCGGAATTCTTCGTAGAGATCAACAGTCTTCCACTGACCCACAGAGGAAAAATTGATATGAACGCTCTCCCTAAGATTCTTAAAGAAGGAAACTACAAGTAATGGTGGCGCTGAAAGAAATAAGAGATATCGAGATGCTGATGCGTTGGCGTGAGGAAGTCATAGAGCACGTTTTCGGCGATAAGGCTGATGAAGATTTGCTTAAGGAAAACCGCATATATTATGAACGTCATATTCCCGACCACAGTCATATAGCCTTGGTCGCAGAGGAAGATGGTGTTGAGTGTGGTTGTGGATCTGTTTGTCTCACAGATGAATTGCCATCGCCGGATAACCCTTCGGGCAGATGTGCTTATCTGATGAATATTTATGTCAGGGAATCGCACCGAAACAACGGAATAGCGCATCAGATAGTCTCTTGTCTTATTGATAAAGCAAAGAAACGCGGATGCGGAAAAATATATCTTGAAACAACAGAAGAAGGAAAGCCGGTCTATTCCTCTATAGGATTTAGGGATATGCCGGACATGATGAAATATTATGATACAGAGAATTGAATAGATGGGTTGCAATGCCTTTGCGGTATAAAAGATGTTGAGCGTAGTCTGATTGGCGTGTCTATGTCGGGGCGAGCTACTTACTGATTATTTAATCATAATCTTACGGGCAATTAAGTCTGTACCTTTAATTATATAGATTCCGCTCGGCATATCTGACAACTCAGAGATATTTTTTTCTGATATCATCATTCCCTTTAGATTATAGACATTCACTGTCTCCTGAATATTTTCGTAAATATTATTTATTCCTGTGTTAATGTCGTCATAATGAATATCAACAAGCCATTTTGAAATTAATGAGTGGCTGTCATCGACTTCAGAAGAACGAATCCAAAGTGCAGGCTCAAGAAATGCGCCATGAGGAATAAGTCGTTTTGCATCGGATACGACTCCACTGATTCCTGATGAATGGCTTGATACAATCAGTCCGATTTTCTTATCAGCCATCTTTCCACCATTTTGAAAAAGGAAAGTCTGTAATGGCGCAGCCATCTGGCTCCACCATAAAGGTGCACCAATTATCACTGTGTCATACTCATCAAAATTAACGTCTACCGGGTCAATGGCAGGATAAGATGCGGCATCGTCGGGATTATTTCGTATAGCCGCAATCTGCGCACTGCCAATTGCATAATTATTGGCTGCATAGTCAAGACCTTTTTCAGATGGCTGAATCTCAATAACGTCGCATTGAATCTGTGTTTTAAGTTCATTCACGATTGTCGCCACATTGTTTGTATAGCTATAGTAGACCACCAAGGTTTTTGCATTGATAGGAATTGAAATGGTGATCAAAGTCAGTAATGTGTAAATAAAACGTCTCATATCGCTATTTTTTTATTTTAATTTATTGTATTGTTCATCGCTTACAGGTTCAAGCCATTCATTTGATGAGTTTTCCCCATCAATTTCAAATGCAAGATGGGAGAACCAACTGTCGGCAGCTGCCCCATGCCAATGTTTCACATTTGCGGGAATATGAATCACGGTGCCGGGAAGAATCTCAATGGCCGGTTTCCCTTCTTCCTGATACCATCCGCGTCCTGCCACACCCACCAACATCTGTCCACCTGCTTTATTAGCTTTGTGTATATGCCAGTTATTGCGGCAGCCCGGTTCGAAAGTGACATTTACGAACTTAACCTGATCATCAGATATTGGAGCCAAATAGCTATTGCCGATGAAATATTTTGCATAGGCGGTATTCGGTTCACCTATAGGGAAAATCATCTGTTTCTGGAATTCTGTCTTATCATCAATTCCAGTCACATCTTCATTCCATATATTTTTTGCTTGATTGAAGGCAGCCCATGCTTTTGGCCAGCCGGCATAGAATGCAATATGCGTGATGATTTCAGAAATCTCAGTGCGGGTAATACCATTTTTTTTCGCTTCCTGAAGATGATAGCTCAGAGAACTGTCGGTTATACCTTGGCTTATTAGTGCTGTGATGGTCACCAGACTACGGTCGCGAAGCGAAAGAAGGTCATTGCGGCTCCACACCTCTCCAAAAAGGATATCATCATTCAGGTGTGCAAATTCAGGGGCAAACTCTCCAAGCTGTGTCCGACCAGCTGTCTGAACAATTTTCTGTTGTGCCATAATACTTATTGATAATGTAATCATTAATGAAAGGATACTCAGTCTTCTCATGTCGAAATATTTTTTAGGCAAAATTATTTAATTTATTTGCGATCTGCGTATCAATAACATCGAAGTCTGTATCAATTTCACTGATAGCTTATGAAATACTGACTCCTAATCTTGTTACAGCTGTATGGAACGTCATAAAAATTATGTTTTGAAGTTATCTTTACTGAATACGTAGTGCAAGTTCAACATACAAATAAAGACATTCCGTCAGTAAATAACTAATACCAGTCATGTTTTTCGTTACGATTGAGAGCCTTGATACTTGCCATCTCCTCATCTGTAAGCTCGAAATCGAAAATTGATATATTTTCTTTCATGTGGTCAGGATTGCTTGAACCGGGAATTATCACGACACCTCGTTGCAGGTCCCATCTTAAAATAACCTGAGCAACCGATTTACCGTATTTTTGAGCAATCTTTTCAAGAACCGGATCACTAAGCAATTCTTTCTGGTGCCCACGTCCGCCGAGTGGATACCAAGCCTCTACTGCAATCCCGAGAGATTGTATATGCGGCACTACATCCAAGTCTTGATAGTAAGGATGAACTTCGTTTTGAACAAGCACAGGCTTGATATCGACTTGACTTATAAATTCATTTATCTCTTTGATGTAGAAACATGAGACACCGAGTGATCTGATTTTACCCTCTTTGACATATTTTTCCATTGCCTTGTATGCTTTCACATCGTTTGTACCCGGATGATGGAGTAGCATTAGATCTACATATCCGATATTGAGTTTATTTATACACTCTTCTATTGCCTGCTCAGGATTTGAATATTGATTAGGATATATCTTTGTGGCTACAAAAATATCCTCACGAGGGACTCCTGATTCCCTGATTCCTTGTCCAACCTCTACTTCATTTCCATACATGTGTGCTGTGTCAATCTTACGGAACCCAAGACCAATCGCTGACTTTACTGAATTGACACATACGTCTCCCGTGAGACTATAGGTACCAAGACCCACAATCGGCATATCATATCCGCTGCTGAGACGTATTGTAGGAGCCTGCCCATTCTTACCCTCTGAGAGAGGAAAATGTGCATAATCGGTATTTTTATTCTCATTATCCATATTATCTTGATTTTCAATATCTATATCTAAACCATTTATCCATTTTTTAATCTCTGAATTGGAGCTTCCTCCTCCGAAGCGTTTGCCCGATTTCCATACTGCATCTTTTGCAACAGAATGAAGTTCAATATCACTACTGCCAATTCCACTGGAATGAGAGGTGCAGAATGGAATTATCGTCTTCCCTTTGAAATCACTGCTTTCCAAGAATGTAAAAATCACACGCGGAGCCTTTCCCCACCATATCGGATAACCGAGAAAAACCACTTCGTATTCTTCAAGATTCTTAGGCATTCCTTTTATTTCCGGGCGTGAGGATGGATTATTCTGTTCTCGGTTAGCCCGACAATCATTATTGTAGTCAAGATCAGCAGAAGTGTATGCTTCTCGGGGCTCTATACGGAAAAGATTACCGGATGTTATATCTGCAATTTCTTCAGCCACTTCTTTTGTAGTGTTGGTGCATGAAAAATATGCTACGAGGATTTTTCCATATCCTGTTGATGGATTAGGATCCGGTTCAGGAGTCGGTGTAGGCTCTTCTTTAATTTCCTGTTCTTCGTATTCGTGAGAGCAAGCGCACATAGAGAAAGAGATTGCCATTAGCAAAGTCAGTGTTATAATCCAGAATTTCATATATAAAAATAATATTTGTAAAACATTTTAACTAATGATTACCAACTTTATCTTACTGCTGTTATCTCTTCATCGGTTGCTTCAAGTTTGAAATAGACCGGTCGAAGTCCGTCGTTACAGCAAGCGATTGCCACTCCATCATGACGTATCCAACTGTGATTGAACCAAAAGGTTTTAGCACCGTTAGCAAGTGCGAACCAATAAGGGTAGATGGCATGCCATGCTCCATCACAAAAGCCTTCAGGCTTTCCCATAGATGTATAAAAGACTTGTCCTTCACTTACCGCATCACATGAGTGAAGCCCTTCAACTCCATATTCCTTTGCAAAATCTGCGTTAAATGTTCGGCTGAGGACAGTTATTTTCACTTTCTTCATTTCTTAATATTATATGTGTTTGATTATTTTAGCTGGAATTCCACCTACAATAGTATTTGGTTCAACGTCTTTGGAAACCACCGCACCGGCTGCAATTATTGCACCATCACCAATTGTGACACCAGGTAGAATAGTGACATTTGCTCCAACCCAGACCTTATTTCCAATTTTTACAGGAGCACAGGTCATGTCGCCACGTTTGTAGGGGTCTTTGGCGTGATTGACTGTGCAGATTGTGCAATTGTGACCTATTAGGCAATCATCACCGATGATGATACCACCCCAATCTTGAAACGTACAACCCATATTAATAAATGTGCGCATTCCAATGGAGATGTTCTGTCCGCAGTCTGTATAGAAAGGAGGAAAAAGGCCAAATCCTTCATCAAGCGGTTGATCGATCAGTTCAGACATTAGAGTGCGCAACTCATCGGGATAATGGTAAGTTCCGTTTATTCGGGATGTGAGATTAATGGCGCGCTGGCTCATTGCATGCATGTTTTTATGTATTTCACTTCCGGCAATAATAAGGTTGCCTGCAGATGCATAGTTTAAAAATTCTTTGTCTGTCATATCATTTGGATTTTAGAGATGGGCTTTTACATTTGCAAAATTACTAAGGAAATTCTTTTTTGCGGTTACCCATAATCCGGAATAAAGAACCAATCTTACGGCAATTACTATTTCCTTTTTGTTTTAAATGGATAAATAGTAAAAAAATAAGTAGCCACTTATATCAGAACGTTTATTTTGTGAAAGAAAAAAATCGCAACTCGAATCATTAAAGTAGGGGGAGAAGTGAACATTAGTAGCCTCATAGTTGTTCCAAGTACACAACCATAACCTATAAACTATAACTTAATATGAAAGAACTGAAAGGAAGCAAGACTGAAGAATGTCTGAAGGCTGCATTCGCTGGTGAATCACAAGCATGTGTGAAATATTCGTTTTATGCAAAGAAAGCTAAAAAAGATGGATATCAGCAGATTGGAGATATTTTCGAAGAAACTTCTAAGAACGAGCATACTCATGCCAAGCTCTGGTTCAAGTACCTTCATGGTGGCGATGTGCCTTCTACCCCGGAAAATCTCGTAGACGCTGCCGCCGGAGAAGAATACGAGTGGGAAGACATGTATAAGGATTTTGCTGCAATTGCTCGTGAAGAAGGTTTCACAGAGATTGCAAAAAAGTTTGAGATGGTAGGAGAGATCGAGCGCACTCACATGGAGCGTTATCGCACTCTTCTTAAGAACATCGAAGATGGCATTGTATTCTCAAGAGACGGTGACCGCATGTGGATGTGTCTCGAATGCGGGCATATTCATGTTGGCAAGTCAGCACCGCAGATATGCCCTGTCTGCAGTCATCCACAGGCTTTCTTCGAGCTTCGCCCTGAAAATTATTGATAAGTCATACCTTTTTTGACATCTGACAGGATTCCAAATCGGAATCCTGTTTTTTTTGCGCTTTTCTGCACGTCATGATTTAGACCCCGTCTCATAAAAATTTTAAGCGCCCATGAACAAAGTTGTTTCATATTTGTTGCAGGCTTATTTCATGATGTTTCACAAATGATATAAATATTTAATCGTTTGTAATACTCACTAATTCAATCTATTACAAAAATATTTCCACTCTGTTTCAGTTGTTGCAAAAAAATGTGAAACAATTCAAAAAAACGTAACGTTATAGGGATATACAACAAACAAAAAAAATAAATTTAACTCGGGTAGGCTAAAGCTGACCCACAAAAATTAAAGATTATGGCAACTGAAAATTCATTCCGACAGAACCTCCTCAACCTCCAATCAAACATGATGAGCTTTGCGTATCAGCTGACTTCTGATAGTGAAGCAGCTGCAGACCTTCTTCAAGACACAACCTTGAAGGTTCTCGACAATGAAGAGAAGTTCACTTCCGATTCAAATTTCAAGGGTTGGGTTTTCACGATAATGCGCAATATCTTTATCAACAATTATCGTAAGAACGTGCGCCAGGCAACTATCGTAGATACTACGGATGATCTATATCATCTTAATACTTGCCAGGAATCAGCACTTGAGACTCCCGAAGGAAGTATCTCAGTAAAGGAAATAACCGCCGTTATCAACACCTTCGATGATGAATTCCGCATTCCTTTCAACATGCATGTTGCAGGTTATAAATACAGTGAGATAGCTGAAGAAATGAATCTTCCTGTAGGTACCGTCAAGAGCCGCATCTTCTTTGCCCGCAAGCGCCTTCGTGAAGCTCTATCTTCATACGCATATTAATCTTGTGACGGAACTATTTCAGTAAGCCAACAAAATATAAGATATTCCACTAAGTATTATCAACACACCATCCACTAATCTTACATTTTAATACTACGAATGACACTCAACAAATACCTTAATCCTATACAATGAAAGACACACAGTAAAAACTTTATGATTATTAATACTATGAAAGTCAAGAGGCTCAGGAGTTATCCCGGGCCTCTTGACTTGTTATTTTCAAATAGAAGAACTTCGTCTGTCTTATCCACAAAACCGGTTTAGTTTCTGATATTCCATAAAAGTCCTAAATATTACTTGACTATCACTTCATCCTCTTAAGGATATTATAACTCGGTAGAATTCCAAGTTCTCCAGCTCTTGACAGATCTGCGAAAGCTTCATTTTTCTTTCCTACTGAAAGCGAGCAAAGTCCACGGTTATAGTATGCAGCTCCGAATTGTGGGTCTATCTCCAGGGCTTTTGTGAAGCATTCGGCTGCTTGTGAATAATCACATTGTGAATATAGTACGTAACCTTTGTTATACCATGCATGAACCAGGTTAGGATTAAGTCGAAGAGCTGTATCATAATCGGCTGCAGCCATAGCAATGCATTGGGCGGCAAGCCTTTGGTCTTCCATAGTCTTTGAATCTTCAAAACGAGCCGCACCTCTCGACATATAAGCCATTATGAAATCAGGATTAGCATCTATGATCGCGTCAAAATCCTCTATAGCAGCCTTATAGTTTTTCAACATTGAGTAGGCAACTCCCCTTGCCATTCTGTCTGCCGGTCTGACTTTTTCACCACTGCTCGATATTATGGAGGTGTAATCATCTGTAAGTTTGAACAGGGCGTCATATTCCTCTTCTAAAGGAGATTCTGTCAAAGGTGCAAGATAAAGAAGACGAGTAATGTACTTACCTCTGTTGAATGAATCAAGCTCTCGGAAATAGTTGGTGACTCCTCCCAATGATTTTGGTGATGGAGTGAATGATATCACATATAGAGGCTCGGGCTCAGCCATCACATTGCGGTCTTGTACACGTCCTTTGATTTTTTCATTATAAGAAAGTTGAGTCTGAGGAATTTCATTCATCGTTACAAGTTGGTTGAAGCGATCCATTACTTCATTTTCATCTTCAACTTCGCCTTCAGGCGACTTGTGGGCATTTCTTGGTGTTCCCGCTGCAATTGTCGGTCTATCAAGAGGATTGCTTTCCGGATTAGCAACATACTTGCGCACCAGATTTTCTGCATGGTTTATATTGGCACCAACTGCCTTAAGATTGCCAAGATTTCTTTCAGCTTCTGCTATAGCATAATATACGGGGTAGAAATTAGGATATTTCCTTGCAATATTCTTGAAGTCAGCAAGAGCTTCCTTATATTCTCCCGACTCAAGCTCTACAAGACCTCTATTGTAGAGAGCATGAAAATTTTGAGGATTGAGAGTTAGCACTGATGAGAAATCTTTCTTTGCATTGATAAGGTCTTTAACTTCAAATCGCAACAATGCTCTATTGAACAAAGCCGCCATATTATTAGGATCAAGCTGCAAGGCATAATTATAGTCAGACATGGCTCCAAGGTAATTGTCGGTATTGTAGCGTATATACGCCCTGTTGATGTAGAAACTTGGTTCTTCAGGATATAGTCTGACAGCTTCTTCCATGTCTGACAGTGCAGAATCCCAATTACCACGTGTGCTTTCTATGTCGGCACGAATCAGGTAAGGGTTGACCATAGCCCTGTTTAGCTTAATAGCTTTCTCTACATCTTCGAGAGCAGCTACGGTATCTTCCCTTTGTAGATTAAGTGAGGCTCTGGCTGCATAGGCTTCCTCGAAACGTGGATAAAGACGAAGAAGCTGGTTCATAGTCCGGATCGCCTCATCGTTCTTTTTCATGTTGGTCAAAGCAACACCTTTATAGAAGAGAAAATATTTGTCAGTGGGATCATGCTTGAGCCCTTCGTCATAATCAACCACTGCCAAAGAGTCAAGTCCGAGTTGCTGGCGAGCAAAACCTCTAAGTTTGTAGGCCTCTGTCTTGAATTTGTTTCTCTTCAAAGCCTCGGTGCAGTCAAGCTCAGCACCTTTATAATCTTCAAGACTAATTTTAGCAAGACCTCTAAGAAAATATGGATCTGCAAGATATGGTTTAGCCTTGATTGCCTGGTTGAAATATTGGATAGCAAGCATATAGTCATCCATCGATAAAACATTTTTTCCGATGGTGATAACTTGCTCCGCATTTATCTGGGCTCTCAGACTGAAAGGAAAGCTGATGGCCAATATCAGTATATAGAGGAATTTCAGTGATTTCATGTTTGCAAAGTTAGTAAGTTTTTTTGTATTTTGCAAACCTCGACCGCATTGTAAATGTTGTAAAATATAAAAGAATCTTAATACACTCTTCAATTGTATCCGAAGTATAGATAATATTATGGAAAAACAGACAATTGTGATCATAGGAGGCGGTTTTGCCGGTATGAATCTGGCTAAAAGACTCGATAAGAAAAAGTATGAAGTCAAGGTAGTGGATAGAAATAATTATCATTCTTTTCCTCCTTTATTCTATCAAATCGCATCTTCGGCACTTGATGTGCCGAGTATTTCTTTTCCGTTCCGTAGGGAATTCAAGAAAAGTGGTGGAAATGTTTCTTATCACATGGGGCATGTCAAGAATATTGATATTGATTCGAAAAAAGTTGTGACAAGCTATGAGTCATTGCAATATGATAAGCTTGTGATTGCTGCAGGCTCTACAAACAATTATTTCGGAATGGCAGATCTTGAGCAAAATGTTTTTGGAATCAAGACATCGGGAGAGGCAAGCCATACTCGCGATGAAATACTCGACCGACTTGAAAGAGGCTGCATGGAGCAAGATCCTGAGCGGAGGAGAGAGCTTCTGAGCTTTCTTGTTATTGGAGGTGGCCCAGCCGGCGTCGAGATAGCAGGGGCGCTCGGTGAAATGAAAAGAGATGTGCTTCCAAGGGAATATCCTGAATTGGATCCGGAAGATATGACAATCACACTTGTCGAGGGTGCCGACAGATTGCTTTCGGCATTTGATCCAAAGTTGAGCCAGAAAGCATATATCTATCTTTCTCAACTTTTGGTAGATATTAGACTCAATACTGTTATGAAAGGTTATAGTAATAAAAGAGTCGCGTTTGCAGATGGTCATGATGAGTATTGGGAAACACTGATATGGACAGCAGGAGTCAAAGGAGAGCCTATGCCGGGAATCCCGTATGAAATGGTAGGCAGAGGAGGCCGAATAATCGTAGATGAGTTCAACCGTGTAAAGGGAGCCGACGGAGTGTTTGCAATAGGCGACATTGCTCTCATGCAGACTGAAGACTATCCTAACGGACATCCCCAGGTGGCGCAACCGGCAATCCAACAAGCCCGCAATCTTGCCTATAACCTTAATCATAATGATATGCTTAGGAAATTTAAGTATAAGGATAAGGGTACTATGGCTACAATAGGGCGTAACAAGGCGATTGCGCAGATTGGAAAAATGACATTCGCCGGAAGGTTTGCGTGGTGGCTTTGGATGGCAATTCATCTTATTAGTATATTGGGTGTAAGGACAAAGGCAACAGTATTACTCAATTGGATATGGAACTATTGTACATATACCACATCTCTGCGTCTTCTGATGAGACCTGTAAAATTCCCTATAAGAAAGCATTGGGGAGATTGAAGACAGGTGATAAGTGAAGGGATTGGCGGTTTGGATTTTTTTTGTTAACTTTGCAAAACAAGCCGACATAAGTTGGCACAAAATTTGATAGATATGAAGAATAGAAATAACAAATTAGTGATTACAGCTGCATTGATGATGGCTTTAACAGTATCCGGGTGTTCAATTTTTAAACCTTCTAATAATTCAGAAGGTAGTGGAAAAGGCCTTCAAGGGTGGGTGGAATCAGATAAGTCGGATGCTAAGAAAGATGCTGAAGATTTGAAAGAAAAAACAATAAAAGAGGAAAAAGCTGCGAAGGTGGAGGCTGAGAAGGCTATGGCAAAAGTCGACGAAAAACTTCATCAGATTGCAGATATGAATAAGACAGGTGCCCTTTCCGGCGACTGGGCTATTGAAATGGTGCTTGGTAAGAAAGCTGTAGGCGAAACAGCGCCCTACATCAAATTCGTACCGGCAGAGAACCGTATCTATGGAAACAACGGTTGTAATATATTAAATGGGCAATTCACATCGAGTTCTGTTGACAAGACTATTACTTTCAGTAACTTGGCAACTACAATGATGATGTGTGGTCAGACCGGAATCACTGATGTGGAGATTGGCGAGGCTCTTGGTCTTACAGTGAAATACACTGTTGAGCAATCTTCTGACTCTGAAAGTATCCTTAGGTTCTATGATGCTTCCGGCAATGAAGTGATGGAACTGATGCATCGTGATTTTCATTTCCTTGATGGCACATGGGCTGTGGTGGCTATAGATGGTGAGGCTGTCAATATTGAGGACATGAAGATTGCTCTTGATGTAGATGAAAAGCGTATGCATGGTAACACCGGCTGCAACATAATTAACGGAGAACTTGAAACAGACATGGATGCTGCAAATTCCATTTCTTTTTCAAAGATTGCGATGACAAGGATGGCATGTCCTGATTCCGGATGGGAGACCCGTATGACCATGGCCCTTGAAGAAGCTGTCACTGCAAGGAATGTCGGTAATGATGAGATCGCTTTTATAGGTAGCAACGGTAAGCAGGTCATGCTTCTTAAGAAAACCTCTCCAATTGAAGACTAAACATGGAAGTGAGAGTTGACAAATGGCTTTGGGCTATGCGTGTGTTCAAGACACGTACCATTGCTACTGAAGCTTGTAAGAAAGGACGTGTTATGATGGGAGGTGTTCCTGTTAAGCCATCCCGGACAATTAAGGAAGGTGACATTATCGAGGTTAGGAAACCACCAATAACCTATACTTTCCGAGTTAAGGCCATCACTCAAAACAGGCTCGGTGCCAAGCTTGTTCCGGACTACCTTGAGAATTTGACACCTCAAAGCCAGTATGAACTACTTGAAATGACGAAGATTTCCGGTTTTGTAGATCGTCGTAAGGGACTTGGAAGACCCACAAAACGAGACAGTCGGGAAATGTCTCGTTTCAAGGAAGATACGTATGCAGATACTTATTTCCTTGACTGGGAAGATGATGATGAATACGAGGAATTATAATGAATAAACGAAAAATTGAAATAAAAGGAGCAAGGGTCAACAATCTTAAGAATGTTGACCTTTCTCTCCCCATCGGTGAATTTATAGTGATGACGGGTGTCAGCGGAAGCGGCAAGTCATCACTTGCTTTCGACACCCTATATGCAGAAGGACAACGTAGATATGTTGAAAGCCTATCTGCCTATGCCCGGCAGTTTCTCGGTCGAATGGCGAAGCCTGAATGCGACTATATCAAAGGGCTTCCCCCAGCCATTGCTATAGAACAGAAGGTCAACACCCGTAATCCAAGGAGTACGGTAGGCACCTCTACTGAAATATATGATTATATGCGGATGCTATATTCGCGTGTAGGCCATACCTTTTCTCCAATCACCCGAGAGGAGGTGAAGCGTGAGACTATAGAAGATATTGTCGCCGGTATTTTATCGCTCCCTGAGGGGACTCGGCTTGCATTGCTCATAAATTTGAATATTCCGGAGGAACGAAACGTACAGAGTCAACTTGGAATATACCTTAAGGAGGGTTATTCTCGTCTTGAAAAAGATGGAGAGTTTGTTGGGATCTCAGAAATCATTTCTAAGCTTGAAGATGGAACTATGTCGGATGAGGAGGTAATGAATTATCGTCTTCTCATCGACCGAATTTCTGTCAGTGGAGAGAAAGATGAGGTTTCCCGACTCACGGATTCTTTAGAAACAGCATATTTTGAAGGCAGAGACAAGTGTATTGTTAAGATTTGGGGAAAAGACGGGATTGAGGAACATGAATATTCCCGTCAATTTTCTGCCGATGGCATAGAATTCAGGGAACCGTCAGACCTTATGTTCAACTTTAATAATCCCTACGGTGCATGTCCTACATGTGAGGGATTTGGTAAGGTGCTTGGTGTCAGTGAGGATCTTGTTGTTCCAGACAAGACTTTATCAATCTATCAGGATGCCGTGGTTTGTTTCAGGGGTGAAAAGATGAGCGAGTGGAAAAAATGGCTTATAAAGCTTGCTCCTTCGATTGGCTTCCCAATTCACAAGCCCTATCTTGAGTTGAGTCAGGATGAAAAAGATATTCTATGGCATGGCAAAGGACGATGGGAAGGAATCGATGGCTTTTTCAAGTGGGTTGATGAGAATCAGTATAAGATTCAATATCGCGTGATGAAGGCGCGATACAGAGGTAAGACTGTATGCCCGGAATGTCACGGATCCCGTTTGAGACATGATGCCGAATATGTGAAGGTAGGAGGGAAAAGTATTACGCAGCTTGTCAGAATGCCTATATCCGATCTTCAGACTTTCTTTGATGAACTGGAACTTTCTGAAATTGACGGGGCAATAGCAAAACGTCTTCTTATAGAGATTAGGAGTCGTTTGAATTTCATGAATAAGGTTGGACTTGGATATCTTACCCTCGATCGACTTTCATCTTCCCTTTCCGGAGGTGAGAGCCAGCGCATAAATCTTGCGACGTCGCTTGGTAGTTCATTGGTAGGGTCGCTCTACATTCTTGATGAGCCTTCGATTGGCCTGCATTCAAGAGATACGGAGCGGTTGATCGGAGTGTTGCGAAATCTTCAGATGATTGGCAACACTGTGGTTGTTGTAGAGCATGATGAGGACATCATGCTTGCTGCAGATGAAATTGTTGATATAGGGCGAGATGCCGGCAGTCTCGGCGGTAATATTGTCTACCAAGGAAATTTAAAGACTACTCTGGCAGGCGACGCCTATCCATCCAATTCTTATACACTCGATTATTTGTCGGGCAGGAGAACTATACCTGTTCCTGTTTTGCGTAGGCCATGGAAGAAGTATGTTGAGGTTATTGGGGCACGTGAAAACAATCTCAAGGGTATTGATGTAAAATTTCCTTTGGGTGTTATGACAGTTGTTTCAGGAGTCAGTGGTAGTGGTAAGTCTACTCTTGTAAGGGAAATACTTTATAAGGCAATGGTGAGACTTCTTGGCGATCCATGTGATGCACCAGGTGCACATAAGAAAATTGGAGGAGATGTGAATTCGGTGGGTGCCATTGAATTTGTCGACCAGAATCCAATAGGAACATCCTCAAGGTCAAATCCAGCTACTTATCTTAAGGCATTTGATGAGATACGAAAACTTTTTGCTGAGCAACCGCTTGCAAAGCAAATGGATTTTACCCCAGGATTCTTCTCATTTAATTCAGAGGGTGGAAGATGCGAGGAATGCAAAGGGGAGGGTACGATCACTATCCCTATGCAGTTTATGGCCGATATAACTGTTGAGTGCGAGGAGTGTCATGGGAAACGTTTCAAACAAGATGTGCTCGATGTGACTTATCGTGGAAAGAATATCTATGATTTTCTTGAGATGACAGTAGATGAATGCATAGCTTTTCTTCGTGAAGATGGCAATGATAGTCAAGTGAAGAAAATAATTAAGAAACTCTTGCCACTGCAGGAAGTGGGTTTAGGATATGTAAAGTTAGGTCAGAGCAGTTCGTCATTGTCCGGTGGCGAGAGTCAGAGGGTCAAGCTTGCATATTTCATATCACAGGAAAAGCAGCCCCGTACAATGTTTATTTTTGATGAACCTACCACAGGACTTCATTTTCATGATATCTCGACTCTACTTAAGTCACTCAATAGGCTTGTGGATGCAGGACACACTGTTATAATTATTGAGCATAACATGGATGTTATTAAAAGTGCTGACTGGGTCATTGACATTGGTCCGGAAGGGGGAGAAGCTGGAGGCAATCTCGTGATTGAGGGAACTCCGGAGGAAGTTGCGGCGTGTGAAAATTCATATACTGGTAAATATCTTCGCGAAAAACTTGGAATCAAATGAGAAAGATTGTTCGAACCATCATGATGGCTGTTATCCTGATTTCCCTTGTAGGGTGTAAACAGGAAAATAAAGAGAAAGATAGGACAGGTGCCGATGAGATGTTCAGTCGTATCACGACTCTGACCTCTAACTATATTTCAAAATTGGCTGCAGCATCCGACAGTGCTGAATGGGCTTCACTGTGCCATGAGTTTGAAGATAGTCTTGATAAGATTAACTTCGCGTATCCCCCGGATACAGACCTGTTGTTGACAGAAGGCCAAAATGATACCATTCAAAATATGCTTCAGCAATATATTATGGACCGAGATATAAGGATCCATGAAATTATGCATCCTGTTGTAAGTGTTGACAGTATCTTGTCTGATAGTTTAGTTGAAAATGCAGTGACAGAATCTGTCAACCAAGCAGATGCATCTCGCAGTCATGGCAATTAAATTCAAGCTTAAACGAATTTTTCCCGGAAATGAGAGTTAAGGGTTCGGAATATTTACCGAGTCCCTTTTCTTTTTTGCATAGACCTAATTCACGTAGAATGCAATGTCTTGTTGTCATAAGTCTCTTGGCAATTTTGCTTGGAGTTTGAGACACCTCAAGTGCCTTTTGAACATCCATCACTCCATGGTCTCTATAGAACGCTGCTGAAAGACTGTTTGCGACATTATCACGATAATCAAGATGTCTTGTCATATACTTGGCATCAAGATTCTCTCTTCTTCTGTACTCATAAGGATAAGTGGTTATGTTTGCTTTGTCGAGCGCATAAATTGCTTGTCTACGCAGATCGGTCAATTCCCCGGCAGGTATAAACAGGGTTGGATCGAGCGATGACTCAAATGATTCAAGTGTATAAGAAGTGTTGCCCAATTTTGCGAATATAGGCTGGAAATAAGTTTCTTTCTTTGCTTTGTCGCGCGTGCACACGAGAGGAATCCTTATGGAACAACCTCTCTCATCGTTAGCAGATATGCCTGTTTCATCAAGAGTGAATTTAACCTTGATTTTCCTTTTAGCGGTATCACGCTGCATCTGTTTGTCCCATAGACGATCGTAAGTGCGGTGTATAACAGCTCCTTTGGGAATATCAGTCGGCTTTGAGGTAATGATTCTTTTACCGTCTGTTCCGTTGACCATAGCTCCTGTATAGTTTCCCTTGGAGTCGAAAAAACTTATTCCATCACCATTGTTTAAGTTAGAAATATCATAAATTATCTCACCCAGAGATTTTGGAGTGTCCGGTGATGTTATTGTTTTTGGCCTACGCTCATCTATGAAATAATGAGTGAAACCTCTGTTGAAAGATTTTGAAAGCTCCGGTGTGAAACTTATTGAGGAGGTCCCGAAACTACTTCGGCAGAATGATTCTTGATGATTTGTTATGAACGCGTCGATCGCCTTTCTATATGCTGCCACTGTATTTTTGACATAAGCTGCCTCCTTTAGCCGTCCCTCTATCTTGAAACTTGAGACACCGGCATCTATCAATGCCGGGAGCCTATCGATAGTATTGAGGTCGCGCAAGGAGAGCAAGTGCTTGTCACGGCAGATTGTTTTTCCTGTGGAATCTGTCAATGTGTAAGGTAACCTGCACAATTGGGCACACTCCCCACGGTTGGCACTTCTTCCACAAGTTGCAAAACTTGCATGACATCTGCCTGAATAACTTACACATAATGCCCCATGAATAAACGATTCGAGTGGAACATCGACATTTTCAGAGATTTTTCTGATTTCTTCGAGTGTAAGTTCTCTCGGAAGAACAAGCTGGCTGAATCCAACATTTTCTAAAAAGCGTGCTTTCTGCGGAGTTCGTATGTCACATTGAGTACTTGCGTGAAGTTGTATAGGAGGTATTTCCATTCGTAATATTGCCATATCTTGAACAATTATGGCATCTACCCCTGCTTCATAAAGATTTGCTATCAGCTTCTCAACTTGTCGGATTTCATTTTCGTATATTATAGTGTTGACCGTGATGTACACTTTAACCCGGTAGATGTGGGCAAAATCCACAACCCGGCGAATGTCATCAATTGAGTTTGCTGCATTTTTACGGGCACCATGACTTGACGCCCCCATATAGATAGCATCCGCACCATGAAGTATTGCTTGGATTGCAATGTCGTGGTTGCCTGCCGGCGCAAGAAGTTCAAGTTTCCTCATATCTGAGTTATTTCTTCATCATCCGGTCGAGGATTCTTTTGTCTTCCCTCTCCTTGATTGCCTGGCGTTTATCGAATTGTTTTTTGCCTCTTGCTATCCCTACAACGAGTTTTGCAAAACCTCTGTCGTTAATGAAAATACGAAGTGGTATAAGAGTGTAGCCCGGGTCTGAGATCGCTTTTTCTATTTTGGCAATCTCTTTCTTTGATAGAAGAAGTTTCCTGTCACGTCGAGCAGCATGGTTGTTATAAGATCCGTAGAAATATTCAGAAATATTCATCTGTTTGACCCATACTTCACCACCGTCAATAATACAATATGAGTCAGTCAGGGATGCCTTTCCCGCTCTTATTGACTTGATCTCTGTGCCAGTCAGCACCATGCCGGCTGTGTATGTGTCGCCGATTTCGTAATCAAATGTGGCGCGTCTGTTCTTTATATTAATATTCTTTGAGTCCATTGTTTTATCAAATTAGATTTTTATATTCCCCACTAACTCTTCTACCACTAACCTTTATATATTTATTGTGAAAGTTTAATCAAAATATCGTTTCACAAAATGCCATGAATAAATAAGGCATTACAATTGTGGTCACTACAGTTGTAACCATACATCTGTTATGACATTCCTCAGGCAAGCGAACGAAGCGTAATCCCTTTGTGATGATAAATGCTGTCCAGATCGGCAGCAATACTGCCATTGGCTCAAGTATTGGCAGTATTTCCGCTGGAATCCAAAATAGAGCAAGACTTGCAAGGGCATATTGAACCACTAATTTGAAATACGCAGTCTCAGCCTTGCTTTTTGCTACAATGGGAAATAGCCATCTACAAACTACCAACACAGCAAAATAGCTGAAGAAAAATGATGCGAAAACAGAAGCAGCACTAATTAGTGTAGATGAGAGATTGAACTCGGGCAAGTAAAACCAATCACAAAACCTGCATACGGAAGCTAATGCCAACAATGGATAGAAACATCCAGCCGCAGTCTGTTCCGGTGTAAGCCGTGATCTACGCAGACTTTTCCATCCGGCAGACCCTGTAAAAAGTATCTCGAATAGTAGTGCAAATGCACTGTGGTGTTTACCTTTAGATGATGAGTTCCCTTCAGTTGTCGGTTGCAAGCTGTCGGTTGTTTTATCAATTATATTATCGTTCATTTTCCTTTTGTTTTCGATAAATCACATCTTATTATAACAAAAAAACAGACCATGATGTTCTGGCTCATACAAGTCCTCAGTCCAGTTTGAACCAATCGAAATCCGCATATCCTGATGAAGCAACGACATTAGGAGAAGAACAGAAAATACCGGTCTTTGCTCCGATCCATGTTCCCGGCGCCACCTTACATTCAGGCCCGATATCCGTATACTCCTTTCCGTCAAGGCTGTAGGAATAACGACATTCTTCGTCTGAGATGAGACGTACCCGCAGCCAGATGCGGTCGCCAATGACTTTGGCGGATGCTATTTCCTCCGGAGTCGCGGCATACTTGTCGTTCTTTCCTGTGACAACAGCAACACGATTACCGTCCACTCCTTTGATAAGTGCAATGTAGGAATATTGGTTACCCATCATGATTAGTCCGGCGCGTTCTCCTTCTGCAGAAAAATGACAGTCAACCAAGGTTGTGGCTGTAAAATTAGGCGCAGGTATCTTCTGAAGAATAAGATTCCCGGCAAAATACAGGTTCCCTTTTTCTGTCGGGCATGGAATGGCATACAGTCTTAGATTTCCCGGGTTAACTGACAGGGAATACCATTCTTCATGCGGATTGGACTGCCATTGCCATTGATGCGAAAGGGGAGTGGAGTCAAACTCATCGGATGTTTGAGGCGTTAACTTTGACAACGATGAAGAAGGAGACACCGAAGGCTTTTGATGTGAATTCACCGGGTTTCCAATTCCGTCACCATCGAGGTCTTCTCCAATAACAATCCATCCGTCTTCGGTCCAGTGTGCAGGCTGCAAATGTGTCACTCTTCCGAAGATTCCTTTAGACTGAAAGTGGATAAACCACCATTCCTTACCGTCAGGCGTATCTACAAGGCCACCCTGATGAGGACCGTTGATTTCAGTGTTTCCTTGCTCCATGACTTTCCGGGATTCGTAAGGACCGTAGATATCTCTCGACCTAAGAACTGTCTGCCATCCGGTCTCGACTCCTCCGGCTGGCGCGAAAATATAATACCAGCCATCACGTTTATACATCTTCAATCCTTCAAGAATCGGGTTTGTCTTCTCATCATGATAAACAACTGTACCATTGTCCAGCAATCTTAGTCCGTCGGCTGACATACGATGAAGCACAGCAGGACCACCCCTATGTATGCTGTGGATCAGGTAAGGATCACCATTATCATCCCAAAATGGGCAAGGATCTTCCCATTTTGCTACTTCAAGCATTTGGGTCAATTCCCATTTTCCTCGAGGATCAGTGGCTCGAGCCACAAACAGGCCATCGTTGGGAGTGCAGAAATATACATAATACACACCGTCGTGATAGCGTATGGCAGGTGCCCAACTTCCTTCACCGTGTACAGGCCTGTCATATTTTGTGAGTGGTAGTCTGTCGTAGACATGATTCACTATCTCCCAGTTTACCAAATCTTTGGAATGTAATATAGGGATACCGGGAAAGCATGTGAAACTGGATGCAACCATCCAATAGTCATCGCCGACCCGAATCACGTCCGGGTCGGAATAATCAGCATGAATAATTGGATTTATATATGTACCATCTCCCTTGTCTGGCGTCCATTGTGCGACAGCTGTTGCTGCATACACAAGCATCATTATTGCGAAAATGTTCTTCATATCACAAAATTACAAAGAAATTCACACATAATCATTGATTCAATTAAAATTTTTGAAAAAAATGCGAATATGCGTACAGATAAAGACGTATTGTGTCAAGTTAAGATGACCATGTTAAGACCCCGTCTCAAAAATCTTTATGAGACGGGGTCTTAGAAACAAGCAACGTCGTAGTTCTTTGATTTTTAATTTCCTAATGGCTTCTCAACCTTTACGAAAGTTGAAAGTGGCCAATAGAATGTAGTGGGATCATCAGGACTGGAAGGAGAGTACTTGGTATATGGTTTCAGATGCTTGGCAAGTTCAGGAAGTTTCTCGGCTATACCTTCTCTTACACACTTTGCCACTTGAGTCGCGCCATAAGTATTGAAGTGAGTGTTGTCTGCAAGTTCCTTATCCTGACCCTTGAATGTGCCTGCGGGATAATGCACGAGCGCCTTCTTGCTCCCTTCAACTCCAAGTGTTTCATATAGAGTTGTTGTCAAATCTGTCAGATCTATCAGAGGGACATTTTCGCGTTCAGCCACATCCTTCATAACAGTGGGATAGTCGCCATGAGTATTGATGATTTTACCATTATTATCAAAATTTCGACGGGCCGTAGGTGTCAAGAACACGACATTAAGGCCCTGCTTGCGGGCACGGTCAATGAAAATCTTAAGATTATGGGCATAATTATAGTATGCTCCTGCCCCGGGTCCCTTATCCTTTTCATCGTTATGACCAAATTCAACAAAGACATAGTCGCCCGGTTTTGCCATGGAAAGCACTTTTTCATATCTTTTACTGCTGAAGAATGAAGAAGTTTTTTGCCCACTCTCAGCATGATTGGATACTGCTATCTTCGAGTCAAAGAATGAGGGGATGATCTGTCCCCAACTTGCCCAAGGTTCTTCAGCCTGATCCACGACTGTGCTGTCACCGCAATAGAAAAGGGTTGTGACCTCATCTGATTCCTCCACCGGACGAATAGTGATGCTTTCCACTGCCGGAGAATCGCCAGTGAATTCAAGTGTTAATTTGTCATCCCAATTGCATACTCCGATTTCTCTGGCATTCAGTCTTACAGTATCCTTTAAGTTTATTCCGGGAGATCTTTTGTTCACAATGAAAGTAAAGTCTTCAGTTTTCTTTTTGGGAAGTTCAATAGCATCATTCATAAGACGACGGTTTTCTGCCCTTACCATTGTGTGCGACTTACGCTTCTTGTCTCCGAGTCTTACTGTTACCATATAGTTGCCGTCGGGAACTCTGACAGAGAAGAAATATGGAGTTTTACCTTTTTCTGAGGGTTTTGAACCGAAATCATATCCATATCCGTTAAAGTCATCATAAGATGGTATGTTCTCATCCATATTGAATGTCATAGGATATATTGGAAGTAAATAATCTTTTAGAGTACAATCTGTGCCACGCAGACCCTCAGCTATACTTGCAGCGTTAAGACGTGCACCTTTTTTTGATGAATGGGTATGGTCTTTTTTGAAATATGGAGGTGTGCCGGCTTCAGTAAGAGCCTGATATTTCTTACCGGAGATTGAATTAAGGTCTATATAGTATGCCCCGGCCTGCTCTGCAGCTTGTTTTGCCCAAAGCCCGTAACTATTTGCATTGCTTTCTATTTTACCATCATTCCATTTATTGCGTGGCGTGTGGCTCAGAACAATGGGTATTGCTCCTTTTTCTTTTGCATCCATGATGAACTTACGAATATACCATCCATAGGTATAGATTACCTGATTGATGCCAGTCTTTTCCATCTTGAAAACTTTACTTTCCGGACCTGCACCATGTAATTCGCCTCTTGCCTTACCGGTGTTAATATCACCACCGTCGTTATGACCAAACTGGATAAGGACAAAGTCTCCCGGTTGCAGTGCATTGTAGACCTTATCCCATCTTCCTTCATCAAGAAATGTCCTGGCACTTCTTCCTGCCATAGCCCGGTTTTCCACAGTTATTTTGTTAGGGTCGAACAGTTCTGCAATTACGCTTCCCCAACCCCACATGCCTTCTTCGTCATTGTCTTCATTCCTTACTGTGCTGTCTCCAATTGTGAACAGAACGGGTTTCCCTTCTTGTCGAGAGCTTACTGTAATTGAGTCAACGGGGAAGGGGAGAAGATAGTCTTTCAGAGCAACCCCGTCAAGTGAAGCAATACCTTCGGCTGCGGACTGTGCATTAACCTTAGCACCGAAAGCAGATGTATGAATCCGGTCAAGATAAAACATTGTCTTGACCTTGTCTTTACCGAATCTCTCAAATTTTGAAGCTGTGATATCATTAAGATCTACAAAAGGCACATTTTCAGCCTCTGCCACTTGTTTTGCCCACAGTCCGTATGTCTTGTCCACTCTTGTAACTTTAGTGCTGTCTTTGTCGTCCCACGCCATTCTTGGAGTAAGGGAGAAAAGGATTGGATGAGCACCCTTGGCCTTGACTTCACGAACATACCGTCTCATATATTCACCATAAGAATAAACGGTATCTCTTACACCAGTCTCCTTAATTACTACCGGCATCGCCTCATCTCCAATTCCTTTGATTGTTGCGCGGGCTCTGCCACTGTCGAATGGCCCGTTGTCGTTATGTCCGAGTTCTATAATAACCCAATCTCCGGGCCTGACTCCTTCAAGCACGTCTTTCCAAAGAACATTATAAAACGTACGGCTACTCATGCCACCCAATGCATGATTTTCTACTGTTATCTTATTCTTGTCAAAGAAATCCGGCGCATAATACCCCCAGCCCCATTGGCCGTTATTGCCATTGCCGAGTGTGCCTGTGCGCATAGTGGAGTTGCCAACTAAAAACAGAACAGGATTATTCCCTATTCTGGACGAGCCTGATATGGGTCGGGCTGTACGGGCTTTATTTATGCTGTCGGGAGTATTATCAACTACCTGATTTACATCCGGCATAGGTTGATGTTTCACGTCTTGCACCGAACCCACAGCAAATGTAGCGGCTGTCAGTCCGGCAACAGATAAGATTCCTTTAAGAAGTTTCATGTAGTATTGATGTTATAGGTTGTTTATTTACTACGCAAATTTAGTAATTTTTTTCTAATATTTCAACGTGAAGGCAATAAAAAAGAAAATGCCGTCCTTGTCATAGACAAGGTGCCGGCATTTTCCAAAGGTTCACCTATTTTATTATTTTACTATTGGCGTCATATCTATGTCGGAATCTGATTCATTCCAGTCATTGACCTTAACAGAAAATTTAATTGGATCAGATAATGGTGTGCCCGGATTCGGATCGTCTGGGTCTATATTACCTGCACCATGCGTGAAGTCAAGTGTGTATACATATTTCTTGCCTTGTTCCCATGTGCCTGAAAGAGGGATTGAAACCCATCCAAATTCACGGCTGTCATCCGCTGAAGGGTAATATTTTGAGCCGTCTGACTTATTTGTAATTTTTACCTTAACACTTAAATAAGCTTCTCTTGCAACATTATCAGGATCTCCAATTGGACTCCAAGGGGTAAGTGTCTGTGGAATTAGCATTGCATTACCACTATTTCCCATCAGTGATACAGGATTTGCAGACAAAGTAGTTTGGTTGCATGCAGTTTCATAAATCGCAGTCTCGTGCCAATCATCGAGAGTCCATTGATTAGTATTGAAATCAAATGAACCGGTTGTTTGAGCACGTCCGATTCTTGAACCCAGGACATCGATATCATACATCTGATTTTCAGATTTTGCACGGATCTCAATCTGAGCAAGCCTATGGTCGAATGTCAGTTCAACTCCGCTTTTACCGTTAGCTTGCTTTGTTCCCGTAGCGTTGGCAGTTACGAAGTCAACTTGACTCATTATTGACTCATCTACAGTGAAAGAATCAAGAGTAAGTCCGGAATTGTCATCCTTTACAGTTATATCAGCTCCAAGTTCTGTCATGGATGGGGAATATGAAAAGAAGTTTAATTGTTCGTTTTCATCATCCTTCCAATATTTTTGAGAGCCATTGGGAATTGTAAAGTATGTATCAGCTCCCTTGTCAAATTCAGTGTCTTTAAAAAATAGTGATGCCGCTGATCCATCAGTAGATTTACCATTCTGATTTACTTCAAAAGCGGTGACATAAATCTTATTCAGATTTGCATTCGTGGTCTCAGTTGCACGAGTTCTCATTGCAGAACGGAAAGATATGGCTTCGTTTTCAGGTTGACGGACATCTAATTGTTCATCATCAGTACATGAAGCAAGAGCAACTGCGCTCAATGCCATAATAAATAGTGGTGTCTTTTTCATAGTAGTATGTGTTTTCAAGATTATTAGCTCTCAAGACAATAGTAAAGGAATAAATATTCTTTTGCTTGTTGCCGGTTATCATTTCAATATTATAACGAATAGTGTAATTGAAAGGTTGATAATTTTTGTAGAATATTCTACATTTTCAAATCTATATCAACTTCCTGCCATTCATTAACATCAATAGATGCATCAGAATCTTTATCGCTCTGGGCATGTGGCAGATCAAGTCCCCTTACGATAATATGCACATGTGTTGGATCGGATGCCTTGGAAACTTGATCGGTTACATCAAATGAATGATACCATTTGCTGCCATCGTTAAGCACCATATATAAGGTAAGATAATGCTTTGCCACTGTAGTGGGGCATTCACCGAATGTCAAATACTCACCATGAAGGTTTTCTTCAGAAGCATTTCCTTTAAGATCAAACTTAAATGATACAGTATTGTCAGTTGCCGTTTGCTGACCATGATTGAACCCTTCAGCCATTCCCGAAAGTGTGGCATCTACTGCAGATGATTCAATTCCATCAAGATTTTTTACGTCGTAGACATCCACTGTATAGTGGCAAACAGCCTCCTTAGGATACATTGTGATTGTCTGCATCCCACTGTGAGGAACTATCTTGATATCGTTGGATCTATTGCTCCACATCATTCCAGGAGTGGCGGCTATTCGTTCATTCTCTGTACCCTCCGGTCGGGGAATGCTTGTTGCATCATCGTCTCGTGAACCTATCTCATTAGCATCCATAGTGTAGATCTCCATAGTCTCGATGTTTTCATGATTCCGCATGCATGCCCAGTCTGTATTGTCGGCATTCATGCATATTGCATGGTGAGTACCAAAAGGAGCTTTGATCAGACCTCCAGTGCTGTTGGAGAATATGTATCTCATTGGACTGTGTCCATCTTCCTCATATAGGTATAAGGCCATTGACTCAGGATTTGCTTCCGGAGCATTGCTCCAGTCAAACTTAACCTGAAGTTCTGAAGTCATTTCTTCTTCCATATAAAGGTCTTTATGTCGGCAAGATGTCATCAACATGACAAACACTACGGTTAGCAGCAGACTTAGAATATTTAATGTTTTTTTGTCATTGAAATTTAAAGTTTTCATCTTGCGCCTCCTTTCTTCCTGTTATAGTTATCACATCCAAGAAGCCATACAAGTGATATCTCAGCTTTAGTTGGTCCAAACCAACGAAGTTTGTGTGTTGATTGCCAAATATAAAAACCATATTTAGGTTCATATTTCAGATATTTTCCACCAAGGTATCCTATACCGATAGTGAAATCTAGGTTAAGCCGCCGGGCGATTGGCAATGAGTAGCCATATTCCACACCTGAAATGAAATTGCATCTATCCCATAGGGTGCCATGTGGTAAGCCTCCCATTATTCCACCGTGTCCAAGTTCAAAATCGTAGGTTACGACTCCAGCAAAGACTCCGATATGATGTCCCGTGAGTGGTTTTTCATGAGCTTTATTACCAAACCACCATCTTGCACCCAATGTTCCTCCATAGGCACGCCAGTAGTAATGTGTTCGGTCATGATCCCACCACCCATACATCCAATCGGCGGTAATAGACCAGTTTTTACCTATGTAGAACTCGGCACCAATATTGGGAATTAACAGTGCATCAAGAAGCATATTAGTCTTAATGCCCATATAAAATGGGCGACATTCCTTTATGATTCCAAACCTATTGTATGGTATAGGTAGAATTTCGCCTGCCACTGAAGTAGATATATCCGGCTCAGTAAGTGGGATATCAGGAATTTTGATTTGAGGGTAAAGCCTTTCATATTCAGCTACAAGACTCGATTCTCTAAGAGTAGGGAAAATATTATCAAGTAGATATCTGTAAGGAATTCCTCCATGCAATGCCTTAAGGGTGGCAAGTGGATGTCTTGGTGGGTTCGGGCCAAGTATAGAAGTTAGAATGCTTAGGACTTCGTCTCTATAAGGGACAATTGAATCGCGTTCGACTTCTCTTTTAAGTCCAATCCAATCTCTACCAAGATAGGAAAATGAAGCGGTGGTGTCATTTAACAGACCTCTTTTGCGGAATTCATTAAAGATGGCAGCTGCTCGCTTTTCAGAAAGTAGCCGGTTTAACTCCACAGATCCTTCTGGAGATGCAGCTCCAGATACCCTGACATGCATAAGCCGATGAGTAGAAGCAGACAAAGAATCTGATCTGAGTTTACTGAAAATACTGTCAAGGGTGTGTTGATTTCCTTTGTAATTCGGATCATATTCTGTTTTTGAAACGCGAAAATGCACTTTCACAGAATCTTTTTCAATCTGAGCGAACCCCGAGGAGTATCCTGCAAGGATAAAAAGTAATATCAAGAGGCGTGTTTTCATCAGTTTACAATTAAGATGGTTGGAATCGTGGCGGTTGCTCCGTCAGATGTGTTTTTCTTATGCTATAACGATTAAGAATTATTAAGAGTTTATAAGAAATTTGAATTTTTAATTTAACCGGAGATTAGTCTTATTTTTATTTTCAGATATCCCCAGGTTTTATTGCAAGATGAAGAGGATACAAGATTGTTTTGCTATGAAAAATCTATTTTTATATAGTTTTATTAGCTACTTACTTAATCCATATATGTACTTTGTTTGTTGTATATTGAAAAATAACTCCACTGTATAACTATAAATTTAAAAATAATGAAAAACACTGCACTACTTTCTCTTTTGGCTTTGGGAATCCCTATGTCAATATCTGCTGAAACACTTTCTGCAGATCAAGCGTTGGCACGTTTCTGTGCAAATCTTCCTCAGCGTGTGCACTCTAAATCATCTATGCAGACGAAAGGATTCAAATTGCAATCAACTATAGATAACTTATATGTCTTTTCCGGAGATAATGGATTTGTGTTGTTGCCTAATGAAGATTCGGCACCAGTTGTGCTTGGATATTCAGATTCCGGTGAATTTGATATAGATGGCAATCCGGCTCTTAAGGAATGGTTGGATATGTATAACAAGGAGCTTGACTATCTTCGTGAAAATCCTGATAAAATTAATACTACGCGAGCCACTTATAAGTCAAGAGAGGAAATATCTCCACTTCTTAAGACAGAATGGAATCAAGAATATCCATATAATATTCTTTGTCCTAAAGTCGATGGTCGCGAAACTGTGACGGGATGTGTGGCAACAGCAATGGCTCAAGTTATGAAATATCATAACTTTCCTGAGCATGGTGCAGGACAGCATTCATATTTCTGGCGACCCGGTGAGGAAGAGCTTTCGTTTGATTATGATACGACTCCTTTTCAATGGAGCCTGATGGACGATAAGTATGATAAAGATAGTTCTGAAGAATCACGTGAAGCTGTTGCGAAGCTAATGCTCGGATGCGGCATTAGCGTAGACATGCACTATGAACCCGGCGGAAGCGGAGCTGCCACGAGTGCCATGGGAGAATCACTCATCAGTATCTTTGGTTATTCGAAATCTCTTTGGATGCCGAATCGCGCATATTATGGCTACGATGAGTGGGAAGATATGATCTATGAAGATCTTGCGCAAGGTCTACCCGTGTTGTATAGTGGAGCTGGTACGGCCGGAGGGCATCAGTTCGTGTGTGATGGTTATAGCTCTGATGGTTTCTTTCATTTCAATTGGGGTTGGGGAGGACTAAGCAATGGATATTTCCTTCTTACAGCCTTGAATCCGGATAATCTTGGAGTAGGAGGTGGTGCCGGAGGCTTTAATAGTTCTCAGATTGCGACCCTTGGTGTGCGACCAGCTACAGGAGATGAAAAGCCTGTCTATCTTTTCTATAATACAGGGTCCTTTGTTGCCGACGTGAAGGAGGTGAGTGCAGGCAACGATTTCAGGTGCAGCGGTCAATATTTCAATTTTGGGCTATCAACTATGCCGGAAGGGAGTCGTCTTGGCATGAAGTTCGTTTCAGAAGGAAATGGAGATGTAAAATATGTTGAAGGCCCGGAAGTTAGTGGCTATCATCCGAATGATGGAAGGAATGACTTGCAGGTTAGGTTCCCGGAACTTCCTGATGGGAAATATAGCATCACTCCGTCTTTGCATGTGAACGGAGAATGGTATGCTGTCAGAATGCCTGTGGGAGAGCCCGATATGGTTGTGGCGACAGTTAAGGATGGTATAGCAACATTTGAAGATATGGATCCTGCGACAATACGAGTCATTGATGTCAAACTTCCGGAAAATATTTTTATTGATCACGATTTTCCTATGTCTTTTGTTGTTGAGAATACAGGAAGCACAGAATTCTATAGTTCCATAACCCCGGTGCTTTTGAATGAAAACGGCAAGGTTGTATCTAAGTCGGTATTCCGTCCCGTAGATGTTTTGTCTGGAGAAAAAGATAATGTCAATGATTATATTGGATGTTTCTCTGCAGAAAAAGATGAATCATTGTCTGCGGGTAATTATTCCCTCATTTTCAGAGATGAAGCAGGAAAGACAGTGAGTGATCCGATTGCAGTTGAGTTAAGGATCAATGAAGAAAAAACAGATATTAAGATTACAGACTTTAAGGTTGAGCCGGAAAATCCGATTGCCAATCCGTCATCCGTAAAAGTGGTTATGACAGTTACATGTGAGTCAGGGGTATACTTTGGTTCTCTTAAATTTGCAGTTTTTCCCGGAGATGGCGGATATGAACTCTACAACAAATCATCCGAGCATGTCTATCTGGCATCAGGAGAAAGTAAGGATGTTATAATCACTGCTGATATGAATGAACTCAAAGACGGTTGGTATATGGCTGTCATCTATGATGGTGATGAGATAATGACAGACAGGGTTCACTTCCAAATCAGAAGAGATGCTGACTCTGTTGAAAGCATCATGAATGAGTCGGAACAACAGGAAATTTATGATTTAAATGGAGTTAGATATTCATCTATATCAGCTTCAGGAATCTATATAGTAAATGGAAAGAAGGTCTATTTTAATAATAATTAGACTTTGAAATTATAGAGAAATCCCTCGGGAATATATTCCCGAGGGATTTCTCTATAATAGACAATGTATTAAGTGTCATCTTATTCTAAGTTGCAATTGCTTATAATAAGGTTATTTAGACCCCGTCTCATAAAGATTTTAAGAGTCCCGGGGCGGTTTTGGGCGAGTGATT
>CAYQXG010000029.1:0-31102 GCA_964421525.1 uncultured Sangeribacter sp.
TCATCCCAACCCAGCTTCCCCGGGGCCTCTCAAATCTTATGAGACGGGGTCTTATTTGTCTATTCATTCTAAAACGCAATCTGGCGGCCTATTTCCCGGGCTTTTGGTCTTTATTTAGGATTTCCGGAAAGCCGGGCTTGGCAGGAATACGGCCGTTGTCCATGGCTGCGCAATAGGCAAGCCATGCAGCGATAGCGGAATTTATCTTAAGATCGTCGGGCGAAAGGCGTTCGTAAGTGTCCATAGTGGAATGGTAGGTGCGGAAATAATCCAACGGGTCCTGTATGAACTGATAGGCAGGAAGTCCGATGCGTGAGAAATTTACATGGTCGGTTCCTCCTGATTTGCTCGGAGATAACGTGTTGAATCCCAATGACTCGAGTGGTTTCTTCCATGTTTCCATATAAGGGAATGCCATGTCGTTTTCTTCCAGACAGATACCCCTGAACTTACCCGATCCGTTGTCAACGTTCAGGTATAGTGCGAAATCGTCGTAGCCAGGCAATTTCTTTTTGGAGTCTTTGTCATAGAGATTCTGATTTAAATAGCCGCCTGAACCGTACAGCCCCTGTTCCTCTCCGCCCCAGAGTGCAAGCCTGATGGTGCGCCGTGGCTTGATATCAAGTGCCTTCAGGATTCTCAGGGCTTCCATCATGGTGATGCACCCCGATGCATTGTCGGCTCCCCCGGTGCCGCCATGCCATGAATCAAGATGAGCACCAAGGAGAACTATTTCCTTTTTCAATTTCGGGTCGGTGCCGGGAATCTCTGCATAGACGTTGTTGATCTTCTGGTTGTCGGTAAACACATTGCGCACATCAAGCTCCATCTCAACTTTCTCTCCACCTTTAATGAGGCGTACCATGCGGCCATGGTCTTCTATGGGCAATACGATTTCGGGCACCGGCTCAGGATCTCCTACCTTATATCTCACTCCGCGTGATCCGGGGATGTTGAAAGTACCGTCTCCCACTATCACCGCTATTGGGGCTTCAGTCTTTATGAGCGAATCCATTGCAATGCGCAAGGCTCTGTCCTGGCTGTAGTTGCCTCTGCGTCTCCACGGCTTGTTGGGGCGATGGTCAAGGGTCATTTCTTTCAATTCGTCATCTGTGTAGCGGCTTGCCAGAGGGGAGAAAGAAAGTTCATATTCACGTGTTGGGGGCATCAGCACAATCTTGCCTGCAAGTTTACCGCGATATTTCTCCAACTCAACAGTGTCTTTGGCTTCCAGAATAATACATTCACCCTTCATCAGACCCTTGGTGCTTCCCGACCAAGCCTTGGGGTTTGCCGCGAAGCTGCAATAGTAAGGGGCGGTCATTGCAACGTAGTTTTTCTCATTGTCCCAACCACCTTTCGAGAAATCGCAAGCCTCCTCGATCCTGACGTTTTCGAAACCGTATTCCTTAAGTTTATCCACCACCATCTGCTGTGCGCGTGCCTCATTTTTGGAAGCAGCGAGACGCGGGCCAAGCTTATCGGTCATGAAATGTGACAAACTGTCGATATGAGACTGATTGAAAGCCTCATCCTTCACTCTATATGCCATTTCTGTTGGCTGGCACACCTGTGCGTTCAGATTGGCGGCAACGCATAGCAGAGTCGCCCATGCAAGAATTCTCTTTGTCATCGTTATTGTTGTTGTTTCTAATGAGTGACAATAGTAATCACAATTACATATTTTTTTCTTATAATACTTGCAAAATTAATACTTTTTCTCCATTCACCCAAGTAACATAGCAATTTCACGATACGATTATTTTTTATAACTTTATTTGGACACCCATTATCTACCATTATATATATGATTTTTTGAATTTTTCGTTTGGAATGATGAGTATTTTTAAGTAATTTTGCGGTATCACTTCTCAAAAAACAGTTAAAGAGAACAAAGATAGTAAATATAGACATATAACAAAACGACTTTAGGCAAGTTATTTGGTGCTGATAAATCTGGAAAATTTAAAGAGCAATATCCAAATGATAAGTCGAAAGTGGGATTGTACCCTACAGGGCACAACCTACTTTTCCTTATTGTGATATTGCAGGCATTTTCCAGAGCCTATCAGCCCAATGAGAGAAAAGTAAAGGATGTGACCCTTTTTTCTTTTCGACATTGTTGGAAATTTGTCATAGGTCATAATATAATGTGAAAGTATTGGAGACAGATAACTATGGCAAAAAAATCAGAAATATTATGTGATTACATTGGCACGAAATGTAATAAAATTCAGTGTAGGTTAGCACCATATATAGTTAATTTACACAATATGGATTCGTTTTTAGTAATTACCGGATTACGATGATGCTACGTTAGTATACAATTCATAAAGCATCCTCGAATATATAGATTTGTGATTATAAATGTTATTCTTCAAATATAAGGCAATTAAACTTTTAACTTAGATTAAATAGTTATATGGTTAATATTGGTGAAATTATTCGTATAGAAATGGAGCGTCAGGAACGAACACCGACTTGGTTGGCAAGAAAAATTAACTGTCAAAGACCTAATATATATCATATATTTCGTTCAGAATCCATTAATACAGACCTTTTGAAAAAAATTTCTCAAGCCCTTAATGTTGATTTTTTTAAATATTATTCTCAAGATCTTAATGAAGGAATCCAAGAAACATAATTGTAAAATATTTATACGTTTACGTAAAATATGCTTACGCTATTATTTTGTCTCGATAAATTTATATCTATAATTTTGCACATGATTTAATACATTAAAATTTATTGAATTTTTCTGATCTTAAGATCAAACAAGATTTTGTTTTAGTACAATATTAAAACACATTCAGTAATGAAGAAGATTATATTATGTTTGATGTGCTTATTGGGAATTACTATTATTTCAGATTCCCATGGAGTTGCAAATGCACAAGTTTGCAAAGTAAGCGGGACGAATGACAATGTTGAAGTTTTCTCCTGCGTTTTAAGCGATGGAAATGTCGTAGTTACATTATCAAATGATAGTAAAGATATAAAAGCTAATGTGACAGTAAAAGTTGAAGTATTATATGGTGGTTATTTTGCTGAAACTTTTGAAGGAAAGGTAATGTCTTGTCCAGGTTCCACTGAATTGAAGATTCCCATTAAACCTAAGGTCAAAGGCTATACACCTTCAAGTGTAAAAGTTACTTCTATATCAGGAACGAAATGTCTTTAATTTTTTATCCAATAATTATGAAAAAACTTATTCTTATTTGTGCTTTATTATTTGGTGCAACCGCTATTGGTATTGCATCAGAGGGAAAATCTATGTCTTCTGTGTCTATGTCCGTATCTCCCAAACCTGCAAAACCGACACATAGAGCTACATGCGTTACTAATCCCGACAATCCACCTTTGGGAAAACAAGAGCAGTTTCTATTCGCTTATGATGAAGATGGTGTTATTTGGGTTTATGGTACATTTAACGAAACGTTTTCGTCTCCTATACGGACAGCGCCTTCTGGTCGCTCTGATTTTCAATATAAATTTATGAGAGCAGGAGTATTATGGTATTTACCTGCCTAAGTGTATGGACTAGCTGATAATTTGGTTGGAAAGAGGAGAAATTGCCTAATGAAAGATGATAGCTCCTGCATAATAACATCGGTGTTTTTGCTAACTCTTGGAGCTTGTCTATATCTGCTATTTCGCAAGCCGGTAATCTTCACCGAACCTTTAACTCAATATGGTTTAACATTTCCGCTTATTCCACTTGCATCTGGTTTTTGGAGTGACTTCCTTAGATTTACTCTTCCAGATGTCTTATGGGTCTTGGCTATCCTTACTTTCTCTTCGACTATAAAATTATCGGTGCTACGTATTCTTGCACTTCTTGTTGCGCCGTTTTATGAGGTTGGTCAGCTTTTAGGACTTATTCCAGGTACTTTTGATTACATCGACCTCATTGTCTACATTATAATAACCTTAATATTCATAAAAAAATGGGAAAAAAACTCTCAACGATTTGGCAAAGCTTAGCCCTTTTGGGCTTTGTTCTTACCGCCTTGGCTTCCACGTCTGCTAAGGATACCATCAATTCAAAAGAATTCAGAGAAGGATTCGAACGAGGCTGGGAGTTTGGACGTTCACTAAGAAGTGATGCAACTCTCGATATCCAGTATCTTGACAGTGATTCCATTGACTTTAGCCATCCAGATGTCGCTCAAGTTAGCTATTCCAAAATTGAGCAAAACTGAATGTTAAACAAGAATTAACTTTCTTTTGTCATACAACTGTCTAATTAGTTTATCTGATTGGAATATAGGGAACGATAATATGAACTAGTCATTGCAATATACTTGGAATTTATATAGTTCTTATATTTTATATATTGTGCTGAAATGTAATAATTTGTCGTTATTTGCTTTTAATTATAATATCATTCACTAATAACTTTCAAACTGAAACGCACTTCAAAAGTTTGTTTATAGCTTTTGAAGTGCGTTATTTATTCTACATTATGGTTATATTTGTATTTATTTCACCTTATCCACATTAATATGGTCGACAGAATAATGCCAACATATATATCTTTTATATCTTTACTGGCTATAATTATTTGTATGAATATATATTAATAAAATGCATTATACTGGCAAAATTTTGCGATTTGAAATATTTTGTCTACTTTTGCATATACAAACAGTAATGAACCATGATACAAGATATTTGTTTGAAAAATTTCGGTCCAATCACCGATCTTAATGTTGACAATTTAGGTAAAATCAACCTTCTGATTGGACCGAATAGGTCGGGCAAGACAATATTGCTTAAAGCTCTGTATTGTGCACAACGTACAATTGAACTGACAGGTCGTGGCAAAAATCCCGAAAGCAATAAAGAAATACTTGCGTCTAAGCTCTACTGGACATTTCAGGTTAACAAGCTTGGTCAGCTGGTTCATAAACCTAATAACGGCTCTCTTCAATTTCGAATGACAGAGACTGATGGGAGTTCTTTCGAATACTCGTTTGGAGCTGATACAGAAAAAAAAATCGTGAAACTTGATGGTAATCCTAAGTCTCGTGCTTCAAACTCTGTATTCATTCCTGCTAAAGAAGTACTGTCACTTCTCAATTTGATACAGGAATCACGCAATGTTCACATGGAATTCGGATTTGACGAAACCTACTATGATCTGGCTATGGCTCTTACTCCTACAACTCAAGGAAAGATAGCTAAACCTTGTTTAAGAGTACGTGAACGACTTGAATCAGCTTTGGGGGGACGCATTGTGTACTCAAAAGATAATAAAGCATGGCAATATGTGCAAGGCAAATACACTTATGACATCTACATGACTTCTGAGGGTACAAAAAAGATTGCAATATTTGACACTTTAATCGGTAACCATTTTCTTACTAAAGATTCCATAGTCTTCATAGATGAGCCGGAGTCTGGCCTTCATCCCAAAATGTTGGTTGAACTCATTGACATTATTGGAGAATTGGCAAGATACGGAATGCAATTCTTCATAGCAAGTCATTCTTATTTTGTAATAAAAAAATTATATTTGCTTGCAAATACATTGAAGATGTCGATTCCTGTAATCTCATTCGATAAAGATGGAAAAATAGAATTGAGCGACTTGAAGGAAGGGATGCCTGAAAATCCAATTATCGACCAATCTGTTAACCTTTATGAAGAAGAGTTATCCCTATGATACGCTTCACCGAATCGGGCATAAATTTTGAGTTTGCCCAAAATAATTGCTATCGCGTCGAAGACGATGTCCTTGTTAAAAATAGCAATTGCAAAAGCACGTCAAACAATATGGCTTGTGAGTGTGTCAGTGTAATAGATGGTTGCCATTATTTTATCGAAGCAAAGCAGTCTGTTCCTCGAAATGCAGACTTGAAAGTTCGTGACTTAAACCTAAATGGAAAGCCAATTCCTAAAACTTGGGAAGTATACGACAACTACCAGCATTTTTTGCGCTCCGTATCTAAGAAATTTATTGATTCATTTAATATTTTACGATCAATTGCTGAAAAACGCCATGGTCAGCAACGGTTTGAGGATTTATCCATACCTGACAAATGTTTGAATCTGGATAAATTGCGATTTGTGCTAATTGTTAATTTCCCCGTTGGAACAAATATTCAAAAGCAAGAACTGGCAAATCTAAACGATGCGTTAAAGAATGAGATGCGCCCATTTCTTAATATATGGAAGATTCATGATGCTTCTGTAAAAGTTGTTCTTCCTGCTGATGCAAATCACAAACTTCATATACCTGTAACTATATAAATTATTGTAACCGATATCTAAACTATGAATTTTCTGCTAAATATAATTTGGGTTGTGTTTGGCGGCCTGATGATCGCCATAGAGTATATTATCTCAAGTGTTGCCTTGATGATCACCATCATCGGTATACCATTCGGGCTTCAAACCATCAAATTGGCACAAGTCGCTATCTGGCCATTCGGTACTGATGTGGTCAGCGACGGTTTCCCTTCGGGATGCGTTGCCGGAATAATGAATATTATATGGTGGTTTGTCGGTGGCATACCGATTGCTCTGACACATCTTGGCTGGGGACTCCTTTTCTGCATCACGATAATCGGTATCCCTTTTGGTAAGCAGCATTTCAAACTTATGAAATTAGCCCTATTTCCGTTTGGCAAATCGCTGCGATAACAATAAATCGCACTATTTTTTTCAGACCGACTTCTCACACAGCCGGTGAATCAGTCCGGTAGATATTTGGAGGCGTTGGCACCGAGGTCGCGGAGTTTATTCGCCTTTGCTGTCAGCCCTACTCGGTTCTCCACATCCTGACGGCATCTGTCGAAGTTCTTGACCACATCATGCAACGATTTTTCCACCTTTGCCATGTCGTTGTAGTAGTCTACAAACTTGTCATAAAGCTCCCCTCCTGCCTTGGCGATGTCGAGGGCATATTTGTTTTGCCTATCTTGCTTCCAAAGTTGAGCCACAATCTGCATCACTGAGAAAAGATGTGTCGGCGACACAATGACCACCTTCCTGTCGTAGGCATATTTCCAAAGGTCGGGATTTAATTGCATGGCTGCATAATATGCCCCTTCGTTTGGAATAAACATCATAATGTGGTCGGCACTCTTGCTGATGTGTGCCTGATATTTCTTGTCGCCGAGCTCATCGATATGGCTCATCACAGACCGTATGTGCCTTTTTCCTGCTATTGCCCTGTCGGCATCTTCAGATGCCGACATATATTCCGTATAAGCCTTCAGCGATACTTTCGAATCAATCACCATCTTGTGGTTGTCGGGGAGATTAACCACTACGTCGGGCCGGAGATGATTGCCGTTTTCATCTGATAGAATCTTGTTTGCCTCATCTCTCGTGACCTGAGTGAAGAAATTCTGACCTTCCACCATCCCGGCACTCTCAAGAAGGGTCTGGAGAACCATCTCTCCCCAGTCTCCCTGCACTTTGGAATCTCCCTTAAGTGCAGTAGTTAGATTTCTCGCTTCTTTGCCGATGTCGCTGTTGAGTTTCATCAGACGTTCAATCTGGTCGGAAAGAGACTTCCGGTCGGCAGTCTCCTTCACATAAGAATCGGTGACAGTCTTTGAAAATTCCTCAAGTTTGGTCTTTACGGGATTAAGAGCCATTGCTATCAACTCATTGTTCTGCGATCTAAGGCTCTCGCTTTGCCTACGGAGCACTTCATCTGCTATCTCCCGGAAATGAAGTCGGGAACTTTCTTCCATTTCTTTACGGAGAACCGTCATTCGTTGTTCGGCATCCTTCTCTTTCTGTAGTGCCTGAGATTCATAATCTTTTCTAATCCGCATCAATTGGGTATTGAAATAAATGATCAAGACCGCAAGCAACACGACTATTGTCAATGCAAATATCAACAGAATTGCAATATTATCCATTTCTTAAATTTATGAGATTGGGTCTAAGTGACAAAGTTAACCATTATTTCTTTAATCTCCAAATGGCGGCTATCAGTTGATTTGATTACCTGCCACCTGTAGTTGAATGATCCACGTTGGCATCGGCACTTATCATCTTGTTTGCACCGCGTTTCTGCCGCCCCCACTGCAGGTTGTAGCTTATGTTGATGTATGGCATCCGCATGTCAAGACGCATGTGCTGCTCATTGCGGTTCCACTTGCTCAGAGATTTGCTCCCCTGATCATATTTACCAAATGGCATCAGTATGCCTGCACCGAACTGCCACGACTTCCAGTTGTAGCTTAGGTCGATCACGTTGATGTCTTCCCCCCAGCTGATTTTCTCACCCCAGAGGTCACGCTGTGCCCTCACATACTGGAATACGAGCTGAAACCCTTTGTGCATGAACATCAGTGCTGCATCGCCACTCCACGCATTGTTATGAAGTGTGTAAGTGTTGCCTTTCATCCGCTCTGCGCGAAATTGTAGGGTTCCTGAGAACATAAGCCAATCGGGTATTATCTGAATCTGCTCGGAAAGCCAGAAACTCAGGTTCTCCATGCCCTTGCTGTTCTCGTAAGAAGTGATGAGCCTGTCATTGTCCCAATAAAGATAAGGGGTTATGGCATCGGGGCTCGAGAATGCCCTTGCTCCGAAAGACCCGGACACACGCTGGTTGAATATGGTGTGCCCATAACGGAAGGTCAGCATGTAGGACGAAGATGTTTTCAATCCGGCATTGCCGATACGCCATTGGAATCCGTCGAGCTGCTGGGGAGCTATGTTGGTCTCAGCCAATGAGGGCGCCGACTGCCACGATGTGAAAGCCAGTCTGAAATTATGGTTTTGGTTGAGGGAATAGGTCAGAGTTGCCTGTGGCCGCAGATTCCATGAGTCGTTTCCCTGGTCGGTCTCCCTGAATCTGAACGAGGTGTACTGGGCACCGAGACCACCTGTGAGTGTGACCCTGTTTATGCGGTGGAAATATTCTGCGAAGAAATATACCTTGTCCTGCCTTTGATGGAAAACCTCGCCATCAAGATTCTCATAGAGCGAACGGTTGCGGTTGGCAGTATACGATGCCCCGGCTGTAAGTTTGGATGACTGCCATTGCTTGATATAGTCTGCCTCAAGTCCATAAGCCTGGTTTCGGTCTTTTATGTATGTGCTCACATTGTTGACATAGTCAGTGGCATTCTCGTATTGCTCAAGATAATTTGAATAAGAATGACCGTTATATAGGGATGCGCTGAAATCAACGACGAGTGTCTGGCGCTTGGGAAGATGCTGCTCCCAGTAAGCGGAGAACTGTGGGGTTGTGCCATTGCGCCCCGATTCATCTCTCAAAAGGATATCCTTGTCTCCGTTGCTGAGTGAAAGGAGACCGTCATACCGGAAAAGATCGGAGAATGTCCTGTTTGCCGACAATTGAACGTAGAAGACGGTTGTGTCAGGCTTGATATAGCTGTAGGAGAGCCAACCCGATCCCATTGAATTGTCCAGCTTTCCTCCAAGTGGAGTCTCGGTCCTTGTAAGTTCCCTGCCGTCGGGCCAGGTGAAGGTCTCGCTGTAATCGCGGTGGGCCTTGATTCCTTCAGTGAGCTTGAAGTATCCGCCTACCTCCCACTGGGAGCGCCCGGTGTTGAATTTGGCAGTGCCATTATAGGTCCCCCATCCGCAGTTGAGTGCCTGTCGTGCATTTAACATCAGCGAACCGCCGACAGTTGGATTTGCGACTATAAAGTTCAGCACATAATTTGCACCACCATAACGTAGTCCGGGATTGTCAATCCATTCTACCCGTTTTATAGATTCAGGAAGAAGTGCCTTTACCTGTTCGATATTTGACTCCCTGCCATTTATTCGCACTTGCACAGATTGTCCTGCGGAACTTATAGTGCCAAGCGCATCGTTGACATTGAGCGAAGGTATCATGAGGTTGCGAAGAAGCTGCATTCCATTCTTGGAATTGTCGACTGCGCTCTTGGAGGGATGATACACGTCCATATCCGCTTTACGAATAACCTTTGGTGCCTCGATCACTATTTCATCGAGTTCCTGAAAACCGGTTGTGTCGTTCACCTCTTGAGCTGTTGCGATAGCTGGGAGCAATATTGCCAATGCTGACATCATGCTTTTTTTTAGATTGTAGTTTGTCATTTTACGATACATTTTTTTTGATTTCATACCGCAAATTTATATCTTAATCAATCTTAACGCCAAGAATAAAAATCTAAATATGCTATCTTTAAAATATTGTAAATCAGTAGTGACAAATCTGAAAAGTCTAAATTTAACATCTCCCCGTCTAAATCAGTCTTAATAAGGAATGCTTTGCCGAAGAAATGTCGTTATATCCTCCTTTTCCGCAACTCCGAGTTTCTTCCTGACAGTTGATTTACGAACATAGACCGTCGCGGTTGACTGTGCCGTGATGACACTGATTTCCTTTGTTGAGAATCCTGCCATCATGAGCACAATAATCTGCTCTTCCTTATCGGTAAGCACATCTCCGTGGTGCTGATGAAGGCGCGAATAAAAACCATCATATAGATTGTCGATTATTTCGAACACATTTTTCCAATTTACGAGTGCTCCCTTTGTGTCATCTTCTATTGACGATATTTTCCGAAGCATCTCGCGGTTTTGCTCAGTCGGAGTTTCGGCAACCATTTTTATAATACCGAGCTGCTGAAGCATTGCGCGCCGCAAAGTCTCCTTGCCCGATGATGGCGATGTGGATACCATCAATTCATCGACCATCTTTTGCAAGGTTTCAACCTGCTCTTCTGTCTCTACAGCCTTTCGTTTTCTATTATACGCATACCAAAGCAATACTCCCGAGATAAGAAGAGCTGCAAGAACTATGATTACTATCATAGCCATCTGCCTGTCGTTTTTTGCCTTGAGGCTCAGTCTTTTATTCTCAATTTCAAGTGCACTGCGCTCAGACTCCTGACTAATGGACTGACTACGAAGCAAGTTGTCTTTTTGAATGTTGTTTATCTGAGCCATCCGGATAAGATTTAGCTTGCCGCTCTTCTGATAGTCAAAAACAGAATAAAGCAAGTAGGCAAAACTATTATAATAATCTTTTTCTGCATCTGAAATGGCAGATGCGCAACTGTCAGCCTTACTCAATTCTTGAATAGCCATCTCTCTATGACCCATATTGAACATAGCCAACGATTTCCAGAGATGAATATAGTGCTGTATTGAATTTTCAGGCGCTTTTTCCAGAAATTTATCTGACAGTGTCAGGCACTCCTCATATTTGCCCATCTCCTCCAATATGCCCAGTTTCTCATACTCGTAGCTAAATTGCTTTTGCGAATCATTATTGGCTATGACGTTATCAATCAGTGATTCCAATACAACAAGGGCTGAATCGTTGTCACCATTCCATAGATAATCAATATAGAGCCAATACTTATACAAATTATGTGAGGTCGTATCTTTGTCAATAGAAAGCAAACGTCTTATACTCTTTCTGCTGTTGTCTGTGTCAGACACTTTCGATCCCCAGTAAACCCTTTTTCTCAATGGATATATCAGAAGACTGTCCGGAACGTCCGCGAGATTTGACAAAGAATCAAGTTCCTTGATCGCGGTTCTTCCATCTCCACTCCATAACTTATATAGTGCCGATAGTGTAGCGCTTTCAATGGCTCGTGGTAAATCTCTATCCTTGTAATAATCCACAGAATAACTTATCATCGAATCTGAGAGCATCACATGCCCCTGCATGTCGTGTGTAGAAGCCTTCACATAGTAATATTTAGCCTTTATTGAGTCAACGGATAAATCCATTGGGTCAATATTGTCGAGTAATGATAATGCACTGTCAGGATTTTCCCAAGAAATTATTTCGGCAGCGTCAATAATTTTGTTGTAGTTTGATTGGGTTCTGCTGCAAGAAGCAACGATGCTTACCAGTAAGGCAAGCAAAAGCATAACAGGCAGACTATATAAAGATTTCATCCTAAAATATGTCGGAATGTGAACTATTAATTAATTAGTATGAGTTATGCAATTTTAAAATATATTCTATTTAGAGTGAGTATCATGCAAACGAGAAGACCAAACATACCAAATATCGCTGCATAGGAAAGAGATTCGATTAGTCCTAAGTTTTTTATATATAAAAAATACTCGGCAGGTATTACTACGCACAAAAATCCGGCGAGTGGACACCATTTAAACGGTATCGGTTCTTTAATCAGCATCAATCCGGTATTGCAATGATTACAGTGAACTTCATATGCCGTGCCATGCAAAAAATATTCAGAACAAACATTAATGGATACTTTCTGATGGCAATGAGGACATTCACGTGCTTTCAATTCCATATTGGGCTTTGTTGATTGGTAACTCCTTTGCAAAACTAACAAAAATCATTTAATTCTGCAAATTATAACCCTTGAATATTTCGCATCCTCAGCAAACATCATAAAACGCTGAAAAGAAAGTTTATATTTTCATCGGTGCAGCAGCTCGAGGGCAATACGCTTGCGGCTGCGGTCTATGTCGATGACCTTCACTGTTATGCGCTGGCCAAGTTTCAGAACTTCACTGACAGAGGAGATGCGTTTGCTCGATATGCGTGAAATATGGAGCAGCCCGTTTTCCTTTATGCCAAGATCGACAAATGCGCCGAAAGCGGTGATATTGTTGACGATTCCCGGCAATTCCATGCCTATGGCCAGTTGATCAAAGTTTTCCACTCCCGGTATGAATGCTTCGTTATCATCATCAGTACGAGGGTCGCGTCCCGGTTTCCGTAGTTCGGATATTATATCGGTCATAGTCTCGAGTCCTCCGACACCTTTTGCCGCAAGCTCCTTGACATCAATTTTATCGAGCAAATCTCCATTTGCCGGCAGCGACGCAACGTCTGCTCCGATACTTTTTGCCATCTCCTTTACTATGCCGTAACTTTCCGGATGGATACCCGTGTTGTCGAGTGGTTCATCACCGCCCGGAATCCGAAGGAATCCGGCACTAAGTTCAAATGCCTTGTCTCCGAGGCGAGGCACATCGCGCAACTGGCGGCGGGTGCGGAAATCTCCGTTTTTGGCACGGTAAGCCACAATGTTCTTTGCCAATGCCGGCCCGATTCCCGACACGTAGGCAAGCAGTTGCTCACTTGCAGTGTTCACATCCACTCCCACTGCATTCACGCAGCTCATCACCGTGTAGTCAAGCATGTCCTTCAGTTTGGATTGATCCACATCGTGCTGATATTGCCCCACTCCTATTGCCTTGGGGTCGATCTTCACGAGTTCAGCAAGAGGATCGATAAGTCTTCTTCCTATGGAGACTGCACCGCGTACCGTTACGTCCTTATCAGGAAATTCCTTACGTGCCACATCGGAGGCAGAGTAAACCGAGGCTCCGTTCTCGCTCACTATATATACTGATCTTGCGGGAACGACTCCACTTTCTTTCACGAACTTTTCCGTCTCGCGCGATGCTGTGCCATTGCCTATGGCAACAGTGTCAAGGTGATGCTTCTTTATGAGATTTTCGATTATCCTCTGTGCGCCGGCAAAGTCATTACGGGGAGGAACCGGGTATATCACTGATTCATCAAGAAGATTTCCCTGCTGGTCGAGCGCCACGACCTTGCAGCCGGTGCGGTAGCCGGGATCGATGGCGAGAATTCGGTGTCCCTTGAGGGGCGCGCCAAGAAGCAGCTGGCGGAGATTTCCGGCAAATATGTCGATTGCCACTTTGTCTGCCTCCTCCTTTAAGGTAGCCGACACTTCATTTTTAACAGAAGGACAAAGCAGACGCTTACAGGCATCCGAGATAGCATCGTCGATAATCTTTGCACAATCATCCGATGCATATCGGGGCCCGAAATTGTCGATAAGTTTGTCTTGAAGTTCTGCCCCCTTCTCCGGAAGCACATACTTTACTTTGATGAGGCCTTCAGCTTCTGCCCTGCGCAATGCAAGATATTGATGGGAGGGCATGCGGCGCACACCCTGGCTATAACCGGAATACTGAGCATAAGGAGAATTCTCCAGCTCCGCTTCCTTATCTTTTGCCGGAGCTGATGTGAGGCTTCCGGTACGCTGGTAGTAATTGCGGGTTATGTTGCGAAGACGAGGAGATTCCGATGCCCATTCAGCTATAATGTCTGATGCCCCGGCAAGTGCCTCCGCCACGTCCTTGACATCGTTTTTACCTACAAACCTAAGTGCTGCCTCTGCACAATCATCCGGCTTACCCCCCATGATCATCTTTGCAAGTGGTTCCAGACCTTTTTCACGTGCTATGGTGGCACGTGTGCGTTTCTTCGGCTTATAAGGGGCATAGATGTCTTCAAGTTCGGTCATGGTTGTGGCTTTGGAAATAGCCTCTTCCATCTTTGGGTCGAGAGCACCGGCATCTTCGATGGCAGTGCGGATAAACCCGCGCCTTACCTCAAGTTCCCTTTCCGATTTCAACGCACTTTCCACCGCGCGCACGGCGACTTCATCCATGCTTCCGGTCAGTTCCTTACGATACCGGCTGATAAAAGGCACCGTCGCTCCTTCATCCAGAAGCTTTATGACAGCAGCCACCCTTTTTCCCTGAAGTCCGGTTTTAGCAGCTACTCCACTCACAATTATATCATCAATTTCCATTTTGTTTCAGTTTGATTAGGGAAACAAAATTAACCAATATTTCTCGAATCTGCAAATACCGGCCTTGCAACAACACCTCGGGGGGGAGCGGCAATTCAGACACTCCCCCCGATATGAAACCCTTTGGAAATATTTTTTGTGAGTATAAAGCGACGTGATTATTCCATCTTGCGATACCAGTCGCCGACGCTCATTGAATCTTCAGCCAAGCCGGTCTCGCCGCCGTAGATCTCATCATGCTGTGAACGATCGAGGCCTATTTCCTCGCTGCGACGGCTGACCCGCATGGGGATTATCTTGTCTGTGAGCCAATAAAGTGCGTAACTCATGCAGAATGTATATGCAAACACCATCAGAAGCACCAGTATGTGATTCCAGAAAAACTCATTGCGCGAGATCATTTCCGCTTCCTGCGATGCAAAGAAGTCGTAGGCGAATATGCCCGTCAGCACTGTGCCTATTATGCCGCCGAGCCCATGCGTGGGAAACACGTCAAGGGCATCGTCGAGCATGTGTCCGTAACCCTTCCATGAACATGCAAGGTTGCAGCAGATTGTTATGATGAAGGATATGCAGACACTCTGCCCTACACTGACCCATCCGGCCATAGGAGTGATAGCCACAAGACCTACCACAGCTCCGATTGCAGCCCCCATTGCTGACGGCTTGTGTCCTCTGAGTCCGTCCATTGCAATCCATACAATCATGGCTGTCGCAGCTGCAGTGTTGGTGTTCAGGAAGGCGGAGATTGCTATGCCGTCGGCTGCCAACGACGATCCCCCGTTGAATCCGAACCATCCGAGCCATAGCAAGGCTGCACCAAGCAACACGAACGGCACGTTGGCAGGACGCGACTGATGACGTTCCTGTCGCTTCCCGAGAAACAGGGCACCTGCCAATGCAGCAATACCGGAGGCGGCATGCACCACAATGCCCCCCGCATAGTCATGCACATGCATCATCCCGAAAAGCCCTTCCGGATGCCATGTGCAATGTGCAAGCGGACAGTAGACAACTATTGTCCAAAGCACCATGAAGAGAAGATAGCCTGCAAAATGCACGCGTTCCGCAAATGAACCCGTGATTAGAGATGGGGTGATGATTGCAAATTTCATCTGGAAAAGAGCGAACAGGGCAAGCGGAATTGTTGTGGTGGCGATGCCGATCTGGGTCCACTCATGGGCGCTGTCTGTGACGTTGGTCACACCCACGTTGTCGAACATGAAGAATGTCCCCGGATTGCCTATCACATGAAGGATATCCTCTCCGAATGCAAGCGAGAATCCAAAAATAACCCAGATTACACTCACTACACCCATTACGATGAAACTCTGAAGCATTGTCGAGATGACGTTCTTGACCCTGACCATACCCCCATAGAAAAAAGAGAGGCCCGGAGTCATCATCAGCACGAATATTGTTGCTGTGATCATCCAGGCCACGTTGGCGAAGAGATGCGTGTTTGTCATGTCGAAAATCCCTTCCTTAGGTGTGACAAAACATCCGATGATACTGACGGCGAGCATAATCAGAAAAACGATCAACCACGCCCAATTTGTCTTTTTTACCTGCATCATAGAAACTTATAATTTAGTATTTATATTAAAATGCAATATTATATTGCAAATATCTATAAAATTACTTGCAAAATTATAAATTTACTTTCAAATTACCAAATATTATATATGGTTTTTCTAAAATGGATTTAATAACAATTTTTTTGGAGGCGCTGTCTTTTTTTAATCTAATTAATATGATTTGACGTTAGAATTATATGAACGGTTTGATTATTGGCATATTGTTGCCCTTTATCGGCACATTACTTGGATCGGCATGTGTCTTTTTGATACGCGATCATATAGCTGTCCTCTTGCAAAAAGCCTTGACAGGTTTTGCAGCAGGAGTCATGGTGGCGGCATCAGTATGGTCATTGTTGATACCATCCATGGAAATGACCGGAAAAGAGGGATTGGCAAGTATTCTGCCGGCTGCAATCGGGTTCATAGCTGGAATGTTGTTCCTCCTTTTTCTCGATGAGATCATACCCCATCAGCATATAGAGAGCAATCAGAGCGAGGGTCCCAAATCACATTTGTCGCGTACATCTAAACTTGTCTTTGCTGTCACACTCCACAATCTTCCGGAGGGTATGGCGGTGGGTGTGGCACTTGCAGCTGCGATTGAACATAACACGTTTATGCCTATGGCTGCTGCCCTGGCACTTTCGGTCGGAATAGCCATACAGAACTTTCCTGAAGGCGCAATCGTGTCGATGCCGCTTCACAGTGCAGGCAATTCCCGCATGAAATCATTTGTGATTGGCACCTTGAGCGGTATTGTGGAGCCAATTGGAGCAATACTGACAATAATGCTCGCATCCATGGTCATTCCCATTTTGCCCTATCTGCTGGCATTTTCCGCAGGAGCAATGATGTATGTTGTTGTAGAGGAGTTGATTCCTGAAACTCAGCAAGGCAAACATTCCAATATTGGTACGATCGGATTTTCTTTAGGGTTCCTCCTGATGATGGTCTTGGATGTAGTGCTCGGTTGAAAAATAATAAAGGCCTTAAGCCGTACAACCGGACTTAAGGCTTTTGTTATTGTCTATTTTTCCAAAGATCTAATTTCCCATTGGTTTCAGACCCATAGACTTGATATAGCTCTCTTGCTGCACACAGTTTTTGAACTTGCATTGCTCCAAGAATTTGTCAAGTGCAATTTGGGCTTTGGCTCTGTCGGGCTTTGCATCTCTGATCTCAGAATAAGTATGGTGGGGACCTTCGGCAAATCTGACCACTTCCTCCCATTCCTCAGGCATGGTGATCCCCATCATGCAGCTGTTATCCTTCTTCTTATAAGGCCAGAATGTATAGCCGATATTGTTGTCTTTCATGACTTCTACGAAATCAGCCTGCCATTCGTCGGTATTATGCCCGATTTCTCCCATATACATCGGCCTGTTGCTTTTATCCTTGAAATCAATATATGATTGGATTGCCTCTGCCGTTGCCGGACCTCCGTAGCGATGACAGGTAAACATAAGCTGAGGATCATAGTCGGTGTCTTTTAGCGGCTCGAAATTGCTGTTCCACTGTGGTGCCCCGATCAGTATGATATGGTTTGGATCCACATCACGGATTGCTGCAACTGCTCGCTTCTGAAGCGGCTCAAGCTTGGAATTAAGCTCATCCTGATTGTCGAAATAAGTTGCTATCGGCTCATTGATGAGTTCATAACCAAGTATCACCGGCTCGTTCTTATAGCGGTCTGCAATGGAGCGCCAGATGTCGCAGAATTGCTGCTGGCTTTTTTCGCTTTCCATAAGCCATGGATATCCGTATGAGTCATCGATATTGTCACCCGTCTGTCCACCGGGAGCATCGTGCATGTCGAGGATAAGGTAGAGATCATTCGCGCGACACCAGTTTATGACACTGTCTATGCGGGCGAACCCATCCTGATTGGCTGTCAGCCCCATATAGTCCTCATCCGTGAATAGCTTGTAGTGGAAAGGAAGGCGGATGGTGTTTGCACCTGTAGAGGCAATGTAGTCGATATCCTCTTTTGTTATATAGTTATCTTTGAATGATGCCCAAAATTCAGCTGTCTTGTCAGGGCCGACGAGTTCACTGAATAGTTCATTGATCTGCCGGGGGGCGTTCATACGCTGGAATCCGAACATATATCCTTCGGGATTAAGCCAGTTGCCAAGATTTGTGCCCACAATGTAAAGCTTGCTGCCGTCGGGCTTGACAAGATTCTGGCCTTCAACCTTGACAAATGAAGATGCAGGCTCCACGGCGTTCTCCTGCCGGGAGCATCCCATACCGAATGTGGCAAGCGCGAAAGCGCCTGCCACTATAAGGGATTTAGAAAAGAAATTCTTCATAATTATTCGCGGTGTTCCTGAATGATTATATCCTTAATTTGTATCTCAGTGCCGGCTGCATTGCCACCGAAGTCCAAGAATACACTCATCTTGTCCATGTCGATGCCGGGCAGTCCGATCCAGCTGTAAGTGACATCCTCATACTCCGGAAGTTTAAGACGGTCAGCCATATAGAAGATGTTGTCGTTGTCGCCACCGCCTGAAAGAACGCACTTGAATGTCACTCCGGGGTGCTCTTTGTTGGAATAGAAGGTAACACGGAAGTCATAGAGTTTGTCGGCCGAGGTGGTGATATCGGTGTGGAATGCCACCTGTGCCTGCCATTGGTCGGTTGTAGCCTCCGGGAGGGATACAGTGATGTTGCTTCCGTCAACTTTCACAACCGGATCGGCAATCTGGGCCCATCCCGGTGCATAGTAGAATGAATTGGTCCAGGTGCAACCGTGGAAGAGATTGTCTGCGCTGTCAACATTCACCCATACCACAGGTTTTTCCGGCTGGTCGGGAACGGTCGGGAGCACGGTGCCGTCATCATCGGAATGCTTTTTGAATACGATATCCGTGACGGTGAAGTCTGTGTCGGGATAACCGGCAAAGTCAAACGCTATCTTCAGAAGTCCGTCAAATCCGGGGAGGTCTGAGAAGTAATAGTATGAGCCTCCTGCATCGAATGCTATCTGGTCCTGACCGGCGAATGAAATTCCGTCGTCGCCATCCATCTGAACCTTTACGGTCACCTTGGAATCATTTTTCGACTCAATCTTACATGAGAAGTCGTAGGTCTCTTCAGATGACACCTGGATATTTGTGCCTATATGCACCTGACCTTGCCACTGGTCGTTGCCCATGGCTGCCGGCGTATGTACGAATATCTTCTCATTGGAAACCTCGATCACTTCAGGCTCAAGACCGCCAGACCAGTCGCCGGGCGAGAACCAGGTGCTCTGGAGTGTCACCTCGGCATATTTCCACATGTTGAATTCACTGTCATATTTAAAGCCTTTGAATGAAGTGTCTTCTGCCTTCGGTGCGATTATATACTGCCATGAGATGCCGGCGAGATCCTGCACGAGTGTTATCTCATTCTTGCTGAAATTAGCTATCCTATACTTTGGATTGTTGAAAGAATCCTCTGAAGGGATGTAAGGGAACGGAGTGTGCGGAGGAAGCACCAGATACAGATTGGCGCCCTCAGCCGACAGTGTGAAAGTGGTTGCCACCTGTTCTGTAGCCACGCGGAAGTCCTGTCCGTCATCCGGATTGTTCACGGTATATCCTGTAAGGGCATGCACACCTGTATTGACATACATGGTGCCCGCATCGCCCGGATTATACACATAAGATCCGCTGGTCTCTGAACCTGTGTCTCCGAAGGTCAGAATATTGGAGTAGACTCCTTCTGCCTCCTTGCAACCGGGTTCGCCATTCCACCATCCTGCCGGATTGTTTCCGTCCGGGCCGCACGCCATGTGACCCTGCTTTGTGCCGTCTACTGCCCATTCCTTGGTTGAGTTATCGGTAAGGGCTTTCATATAGGGTGTAAAGTCGAAGATGGTCTTGTCTATGTGGATTGTTCCCGTCACTGAGCCTTCCGAAACGCCGTTGCCGTTGCCGACTTTCATCTCTACAGGATAATCACCGGCTATTGTAATCAGGTCGCGATAGGTGAGTGATGTAGATGGACGGGTGCTTTCGTTGACATACCAGATTGGGTAGACACCTTTGGCTGTTGCTCCGTTTTTGTCAAGGATGTTTAGCTCTACGTTGTTAAGGTCGTCTACAGAGATTCCGATTTGATAGTCGGAAGCCTGGGGGAGTCCGGCCATTGACGGCTGGAAGTTAGGCTCGGTGGAGCAGGAGCCCATTGCGAGCATCACTCCCGCCATAGTGGCGAAGCCTAATATTTTATTTGTAGTCTTCATTTTGTCTTACTGTTAGGGAGAGTGAAATTACTGGAAATAAGCATCGTTCTGCTTGAGTGTGCCGTGGCATATATCGATCTCAGACTGTGGGAAGGGGAGATACTTCTTGTTGTCGGTGTAATTGCCGGTGCGGTCGTCAGGATACTCATTGCCCTTCACGAGATAGTCTTTTGCAAGACCTGTGCGGATAAGGTCCCAGTAGCGCTTGCCTTCGCCGAGGAATTCCCACGCACGCTCCTGAATGATGTTATCAAGAGTTGCAGGAACTGATCCAAGACCTGCACGTGAACGCACCATATCAAGATATGTCTGTGCATTGGGTGATCCAAGTTCTGCAGCATTGAGCAAAGTCTCTGAGTAGCGGTAGAGGCGCAGGTTGTTGTTGTAGTTGAGCACTGCGTCTGCAATCTGACCTGAGTTGCCGCCAATCTTTCCTGCATATTTTGCAAGGAAGTAGCCTGTGTCTTGGAAACCTACAGTGTAAGAGCCGGGTTCGGGCTGCCAGATGGATGCATCGCGGCGGGTGTCGGCTGGATCGTATGAGTCATAGCATGACTTGCGTACAGTGCCGAAGCCCCAGCCGGTATTGTCGTGGATGCCGTCTGAAGAGTTGTAGCCACGCGGAAGGATCATACATGGAACTACGGTGCCTCCTGCTGTACCTCCCCAGCTCCAGTTGCGGGCTGCCTGATAGTCGGAGTAGTTGATTTCCCACACTGATTCGCTGCACCATTCCCCTTCAACATCCCAAATGGAGGCGAAGTCACTCACGAGCTGATACTTGCCTGAGTTGATGATCTCTTCCATATATTTGAGAGCCGTAGGTTTGCGGGTGGCATCGTTCTGATACATCACCACTTCGGCATAGAGCATATAGACGAAGTGCTTTGTCACACGGCCGAGCTCGCCACCCTCGCATTTCTCAGGCAGACGGTTCATTGAGATGACTTTCTCCAGATCCTGCATGATGAACTCATAGACTTCATCGGCACTATACTGTGTGGCTATATAGCCGTTTTCTGCGCTCAGCGGCTGATCGTAGTATGGGATATTGCCCCACCAGTGCCACAGATAGTTGTAGAAGAAAGCTCTGAGAGCAAGCACCTGAGACTCATAGTATTCACGGTTGGCAAGCTCCTGATCTGTTTTGGGCTCCCAATAGGTATACATATACTTGAGTGCATCAATACAACGCTTCACACCTGAATATGCATTCGAATAGTTGGTGTCAAGCACTACGGTAGCAGTCGTGTTGAAGTTGAAGACAGTCTTCCACTGGTTCATGTCGTTGACATCGCCGCCACCAGGAAGGCACTGGTCGGCAAGAACTTCGGGGTAGATGTTCATGCCGCAGTAGTTGTTGGCGTAGTCAAACCAATGGAGTGGGTCGTAGGCGGCTACCACAGCCTGCTGGATATTGGCTTCTGTCTTATAGTAGTCCTCCACTGTATCCTGTGTGTTGTTGGTGATGTCGAGCCAGTCGCTTCCGCAGGAAGTGAGGCCAAGTCCCATCATGGCAACCGGGAGGAGGTATAGTTTATGATTGAGTTTCATTTTGATAATCGTTGTTGTAAAAATTAGAGAGAAATATTGAAACCTACTGAGAATGTGCGTGCCTCCGGATAGTTGCCGTAGTCGATACCGATATTGGTGCCGTCACCTACCTCGGGAGTGAAGCCATGATATTTGGTGGCTGTGAAGAGGTTCTCGCCCATCACGAACACCTTGAAGTTGTCGAGACCGATCTTCTTGATGATGTTGAATGGTAGCGTGTAGGATAGTGTCAGGTTTGCGCAGCGTAGGTAGGCACCGTCGTGGATATAGAGATCCGAGCTCTGCCAGTTGCGTGTGTCGGCAAGGCGGTAGATAGGAATTGTGTTTGAGCTTCCCTCTCCTGTCCAGCGGTTGAGCATCCATGATGGCATGTTCTTTGCCGGAGTGTCGCCACGCAGCGAAGCGTCATATATCTGGTTGCCCCAGACTCCCTGGAAGTAAGCCGTCAGCTGAAGTCCCTTCCATCCGAGTCCTACGTTGAAACCGTAGGTCCAGTCGGGTAGACCCTTGCCGATCTTGGTGCGGTCGTCGGCATTGATAGTGCCGTCGCCGTTGGTGTCGACGAATATCACATCGCCAGGCTGCGCATACCAGGAAGTCTGGCCGGAAGTGAGACCGTATTTACTGTTGTAGGCGTCTGCCTCTGCTTGATTCTGGATAAGACCCGCAGTCTTGTAGCCGTAGAAGAATGGGAAAACTTCGCCGTTCATAGAGCGGGCTATGTCGCCGGCTGTTGCGTTTGATACCTCTGATCTCCAACCGTCGGCATTGCCAAGATTAACAAGACGGTTTTTCACATAAGAGAGGTTACCTCCGAGGTTAACTTCAAATTCTCCGAAAGTGCGAGCCCAACGAAGATCCATTTCAACACCTGTATTGTCCATGGTGCCGACGTTGCCGATAGGCTTGGTTTCACCTACATAGGTCGGGATCATCATGGTCATAAGCATGCCCGTGGTGCGCTTCTTATACCAGTCGAAAGTGAATTGGAGTGAATTGTCGAGAAATCCGAGGTCAATACCTATATCGGTCTGTGAAGATTCCTCCCATTTGAGGTCGGGATTTGCGAGGCCGGATGCCTTTGAACCGTAAGTCTGGCTTACTCCTTCCGGACCGAAATAGTAGTTGTTGTTGCCGTCGGTCATAACTGTATAAGCGAAGTCGCCGATAGCTTCGTTACCATTCTTACCCCATGATACACGGATCTTGGTATTGTTCCACCACTGTGGTCTTGTCTCGAGGAAAGGCTCGTTTGTGATGTTCCAGCCCGCTGAGAATGAAGGGAACGTTGCCCATTTGTGGTTGGCGCCGAAGCGTGAGCTACCGTCGCGGCGCACGGTTGCCTGCAACATGTAGCGGCTGCCGAAATCGTATGATACTCGTCCGAAATAGGAAAGAAGTTTTGGCCATGCTGAGTTAGGACCGGCATCACCGGTGCGGTTGCCGCCATCTTCTTCGCCAGGGGCACCTTGTGCCACTGTAACCCAAGGCTTATCGAAGTTGTATAGCTTATTTGCTGAAGCGTTGATCCACCAGCCGGTGCTTTGCTTTGCTGACTCGCCAAGCACTACGTTGATATGGTGGTCACCGAATTCCTTATCGTAGAATATGAGATTTTCAAGCTGCCAGGTCCAGCCACGGTTCATCGACGATGAGGCTGTAGCGTGGATTGCATCTGTATTGCTGAGGTTGCTGTAGTAGTTAGGTTCGGAGTGGCTGTCGCTTCCCCAGAATGCGAGGTCGCCGCCGAAGCTTATTCGATATGACAGGCCATCCCAGATCTGTAGCTCACCGATGAAGTTGGTGACAATCTTATGGCTCCAGTTTTTGCCTGAAGGGAACGACCATCCATAGAATGGGTTGGTAAGCTCCTGATAGCCTCCGCCGAATGCTTCGGGAACAGTGTAGAGGTTGCCGGCTGAGTCATAGCGGGGAACATACTTGTCGTTGCCTGCATAGTAGTCCATCTGGTGCTGGTATTCAGGAGAACCGGGTTTCAGTGTAGGTGTCAGTATAGGCGACATGCCGATTGCATTGGTGATGGCACCGCCATAGTATCCGCCGCCGCCACCGAATCCTTTGGAATGGATGCGGGCGTAAGAAAGGTTGGTGGTCAGCACAAACTTGTTGAGCCAATTGCGCTTCTTGCTCTCATCGAAGAGAGTGTAGATGTTGTTGGCGCGAAGTGTCAGACGGTTGTAGCTGGATTGATCGTAGTTGCCGCCGATGATACCTTCCTGATCAAAGTAACCGAAAGAGAGGAAGTAGTTGACTTTCTCGCTCGCACCTGATACGGAAAGCTGATGGTTCATTATCGGGGCGTTGTCGTTGAAGATTGCTGCCTGCCAATCATAACCTTCACCATAGCTGTAGGGGTCTGCGTATGGAGCCGGTTGCCCGATGTTGAGGTAACCCTCGTTCTTCATGATTGCATACTGTGTGGCATTCAGAATGTCGATTGATTTGAGTTTCGACTGCCATCCGTAAGAGAAATCGTAGTTGATCTTGGCGCGTCCCTGAACACCATTCTTGGTGGTCACGAGGATTACACCGTTAGCGGCGCGGGCACCATATACGGCACCTGACGCAGCATCCTTGAGCACTTCGATACTCTTGATATCGGAAGGGTTGAGATAATCTATTCCTCCCTCGATTGGCATACCGTCAACGATATAGAGAGGGTTTGAGTTGTTGATTGTGCCGACACCGCGCACACGGATCTGAGCTGCAGAACCGGGCTGACCATTGGCTGTGGTGGCAGTCACACCGGCTGCTACGCCCTTCAGTGCATTCTGCACGTTGACCGGAGCAGTCTGTGAAAGAGTCTCTTCTCCAACTTTGGAGATGGCGGCTGTAACCACGCTTTTCTTCTGGGTGCCATAGCCGACAACCACTACGTCGTCGAGTATTTGGGAATCCTCAATCATTTGGATTGTGAGATCAGACATAGGTCCTGTCACTTTCACTTCCTGCGGCGTGCAGCCGATGTAATTGAAGTAGAGTGTCGATCCCGTTGGAGCGGTGATTGTAAACGCACCGTCTATGTCGGTGGCAGTACCTGTGGCAGTACCTTTCACCATTACGGTCGCACCGATCAGTGGTTCTCCGTCAAGGTTGGAAACCACCTTACCGGAGACTTTGACATCCTGTGCATATAGCCCCAGCGAAGTCAAGATCGCGATGAGAAATAAGGTTAACTTTTTCATCTGGTAATTGATTAGTTAGTAAGTGTATTTGGTTTATTTGATTCATTGTTTTTGAAAAATCCGCACGTAGTCTACCTTCATGCTCACCGGAAGTGCATTCTCATCAACTCCCTTGTAGCCGCCCCAGTCTCCGCCCCATGCAAGGTTAAGTATGGGATAGAAAGCATAGTGGAAGGGCCAGCTGTCATGATCGGCTCCCATCGAAGCTTTGGTAGCGCGGAGCTGGACTTTGCCATCTACATAAGTGACGATCTCCTCTTCTGTCCATTCTACTGCATAAATATGGAAGTTTTCTTCTGCTCCGGGGCATTTCATCTCGTGCGTCTTCTGGGTCCCCTTGGTGTGGTTGTAATTGCCGGTGTGGAGAGAGGAGGAAACATAGTCCGGATTGGCTCCGACTTCCTCCATTATGTCGATTTCTCCGCAATATGGCCATGGATTTTTGTTCCAGTCCACGTTCGATGGCATCATCCAGAAAGCAGGCCAGGTGCCTTTTCCTTTGGGAAGTAATATTCGGGCTTCGAAATATCCATATAGCCAACCGGTGTTTGGCCGGGCATTCATGCGTCCGGAATATACCTTGCCATCTTTTCCTTTGAAACAGTTTATATATAGGAAGCCGTCTTTAACTTCGAGCGTACGTTTCCCGTCCACCTCTTTCGATGTATATGTCTGCAATTCATTGTTGACATGTCCCGGTGCCCAGTTCTCGATTGTCCAGTCGCTTCCCGGCACGGGTCCTTCGTTAAACTCATCGCTCCATACGAGAGTGTAGCCTGCCGGGGCTTCAACTGCGTCACTAAGTTGAGTCACCTTTATTTCGGTGTTGTTGTCGCCGCATTTCAAGGTCAGCACTGCATCTCTTGTTGTTGTGGTTTCGTTTGATTTTGCTTTGATTTCAACCGAAGTCTCCCCTTTTGCTCCTGTTGAGGGTGTGGCAGTCAGCCATTCAGCATTGGAGACAAGGCTCCATCCGGCGTTTGAAGTGATGGTGAAGGTCGACGTCGATTCCTGCCCTCCCATCGTGAGGGAACTTACAGAGGCTGTGGCTTTAGTCACGAAGGATTGGGTAAGTGTGACTGTCTTCACTGTCTTGCCTCCCGATACTACATTGAGTGTTGCCGTGCGTTCATCCATGCCTGTGTTGGCAGTCACAGAAACCTGAACTTTGATTTCTGAATCCTTTATTCCTCCGCTGGGGCGAAGAGTCACCCAATCGGCATCGGTTCGTATAGCCCAGTCTGCATTTGCCTTTACCGTCAGTTCCATTGATGTTGACTCGGCGCCGGCATTCAATGCCTCAGGAGTGGTGGTCACGCTGACGTTCGGGTTAACTGGTGTTGGATCATCTTTAGAGTCCCCGCCGCATGAGGCCATGAGAGGGAAGCTCGCGGCGAGTGAAATAATCCAGATTAAAAAATTCGTTTTCTTTATCATATATAGTTTTATTTTTTTCAGTTGCTTACAGATGCAAAATTAATCATTCCTTTCAAATGTGATAGGAATGATAATATAAAGGTAAATGGCAATAATGTTAATTTATTGTCATTTATTATGTTAATGGTAAGATATAAGTAAATTAAAGTGCTATGGAAACTATACGGAATCAGTCTTCATCGGGTGTGTTTCCGGTTCTGTTGTTGTAGACTGTGCGTATCGAGACGTTCAGCATCTCGGCTATTTCTGCACTCTTTGATATGCCGAGGCGGCGCAGGGCATAGATGCGGAGTTTGGTATTCAGAGTCTTGGTCTTTGCTATTGATTCGGAAGAGAATCGGCTGTCTTCCGGTGCGTTCTTGTTATAGTCTTCAATAAAGTCGGGGTAGATTGAGAGAATGGTCTTGTCAAAACTTTCGTAGAAGCCCTGATACTGCTCTTTGATCAGCTCCGGATCATTGATTAGAATGCCGAGGTCATCTATCTGCTTCACCTTATATTTCTTCAGAAGCTTTTTTCTGTATCCCTCAAGGGCATTGATATATTGTGTGGTGAGCTTGAACGCGTAAGCGAGCAGGCTGAGCTTCTGCTTATTTGCTTCGTTGAGCTCGTTGTTGGCTTTTTCCAGGTCTGTGATTGCTTTGTCCCTTTCCTTGATCGATATTTTTAGATCATTGTTGGCTTCTTTCAGCAGATTTCGCATTTTCTTGAGTTTCATGAACTCAAATACTATGAAGAGGATACTGCATATCAATATTAATGAAAGGGCGCCGAGGATTACGACATAGATCGACAACCGCTTGTCGCGCTTTTCAAGTTCCTCCCTGTATGCGTCTCTGACGTTGGGGAGCACATCGGAGAGATTCACCATGCGGTAACGGTTGTGATAAAGATTAGCTTGTTCTACAGTATATATAAGGTAGTTGTATGCCCTGTTAAGGTCGCCTTTGTTAAAGAGGTAGGTAGCGAGTTCTTGTAAGGCTGCAATCTCTCGGTTTACGATCAATGCATCGCTGATGGCAGCCTTGGCCTTGTATTTCACCATCGAATCATTATCTCCTAAAGCTTCATAATAGCGTGCGAGCCAATATGCGTCAATGGCGTTCTCTCGCGAAGCTCCTTGCGCTTCATCTACTTTCTTCTTAAGTTTGGAGATATCAAGGGCTGACAGGTCGGAGACCTCTCGGTCAAGATTTGCTGCAATAGGAACCCATAGGAATTCTTCATTTTTCGGAAGGTGCATTGCCTGTATAGAGTCGCGGTATTGGTTGGCGAGATCAAAATATTTTCTCTTCATCTCCTCATTGGAAAGGAGATATAATGAGCGCTGAGAGTATATATAGGACATCCCGCTGAAATACTTGGATTTCATTTCATCGCTTAACCGGGATGAATCTACGCTTTCGAGAAGTTGTATTGGGGTGTCGTAAAGCCCTTGCACGGTATATATAAAAGCCTCGTTTAGCTTCCATTCTGTCAGCAGGTCATAGTCTTCAGGCATCGTTCGCTCTACGATTTTCCTCGTCTCATTAGCATAGTGGAGTGCAGAGTCAGAGTCGAAAACTAAATATTCATCGTAGAGCTGACGTGTGATTCCGAAGCGGTCGCTATTAGACCTTGCTTTCCGGAGTGTCTCCCGCAGACCATTGATGCGTATCTCTTTTTGATTGACGAGACTCTTATTATTTGCGATGATAGAATCGAGTTGCTGAAGAAGAGCATTGTTTTCTTTTTCTATTGGAGTGGCGGCATGCAAATTGCCGAGACCACAAAGTAGGGTCACGAGAATAGCTGTCAGGTAAGAGTGATACTCAGTTTTCATGATGGAGCGGTTTAACTTACAAAAATAGTTGTTTTTATTATATTATTATAAATTGAAAAGGCTTTTTAACGAATGTTAACAATACAAGCAGGGACAGTTATACTTATTAATTGGTATTATCTAAGGATTCTATGTAACTGTTTATTTACTTTATAAGGAGGTGCGGTTAGGATGTAAAAGGATTATAATTAAAATATTGTAGAAATTAGAAATATAATTTGATTTACTATATCAGTCTTTGATGTAAAGGATGGATGAATGTGTATTAATTTTGCGTTCGAGGAGCCTAACATTCCTTTAAAATGATATGATTTTAAAAGCAGAATTTTTAGCCGCGATTATGTTTTTCACTGCTACCGGCCTTAGGGCTGAAAGTGCAGTGCCGGTATATCTTGACGATTCGAAACCAATTGAAGCCCGTGTGCAGGATGCCTTGTCGAGAATGACAGTGGCAGAAAAAATTGGTGTTATCCATGCTCAGAGCAAGTTCAGCTCTCCCGGTGTGCCACGGCTCGGGATTCCGGGAATCTGGTGCACTGACGGTCCTCATGGAATACGTCCCGACGTCCTTTGGGACGAATGGGAGCAGGCCGGAGCCACCAATGACTCTTGCGTGGCTTTTCCTGCCCTGACTTGTCTTGCCGCAACATGGAATCCCGATATGTCGCGCCTCTATGGAGTTTCTATTGGCGAGGAAGCCCGCTATAGAAATAAGAATGTGCTTCTCGGTCCCGGTGTCAATATATATCGTTCTCCACTAAATGGTAGAAACTTTGAATATATGGGTGAAGACCCTTATCTGACTTCGCAGATGGTGGTGCCATATATTCAGGGAGTGCAGCAAAATGGTGTGGCTGCTTGTGTGAAGCATTATGCTCTCAATAATCAGGAGGCCGATCGCGATCATGTAAATGTTCTTGTCGACGACCGCACGCTTCATGAGATTTATCTGCCTGGATTTAAGGCTGCAGTCAAGGATGGTGGGGCTTGGTCAATTATGCCCGGTTATAATAAGTACAATGGAGACCATGCATGTGAGAATCATACCCTATTGCTCGATATCTTGAAAGGGGATTGGGCTTTCGATGGTGTGGCCATCAGCGATTGGGGTGCTGTGCACAACACCGAGAAGGTGGCGAAGAATGGGCTTGACATGGAGTTTGGATCCTGGACAAATGGATTGAACTGGGGTGCCAGCAATGCCTACGACAACTATTTTCTCGCCACTCCTTACAAGAATCTGATTCTTGAGGGTAAATTGCCGATGTCAGACCTTGACGACAGGGCTGCCCGCGTGCTCCGGCTTATCATGCGTACTGAGATGAACCGCAATCGTCCTTATGGTGCGCTCAACAGCGATGAGCACTACGCTGCCGCCCGAAAGGTTGGTGGCGAAGGCATAGTGCTCCTTAAGAACGAGCGCAATATTCTCCCGGTTGCTCCCGCCACAAAGAAGATTCTTGTTGTTGGCGAAAATGCCATAAAGATGATGACGGTAGGCGGTGGGTCCTCTTCTCTGAAGGTGCAGCGTGAGGTTCTTCCTCTCGACGGTATAAGAGAGGCAGCCGCATCTCATGGAATGGATGTAGCATATCAACGTGGCTATGTAGGTGACGTCACCGGGGAATATAATGGGGTGAAGACAGGACAGGATCTAAGTGAGAGCCGTTCTGCTCAGCAGCTTATCGACGATGCGGTCAAGGCTGCTGAAGATGCGGACTTGGTGATCTTTGTGGGTGGGCTGAATAAGTCTGATCATCAGGATGCAGAGGGTGTGGATCGTCTTGAATTCAGTCTTCCATACAATCAGGATAAAGTGATAGAGGCTCTTGCTGCAGCCAATCCGAATCTGGTGGTGGTCAATCTTACAGGAAACGCTTATTCCATGCCATGGCGCGACAACGTTCCGGCAATTGTACAGGGATGGTATATTGGTTCTGAGGCTGGCAACGCTATTGCAGATGTGCTGTTTGGTGAGGTTAACCCTTCCGGAAAACTTCCGTTTACATTTGCCAAGAGCTTGGCTGACTATTCACCCCATGCATCCGGAGATCCCGAGATGTATCCCGGTGTTGACGGTGATGTCAAATATAAGGAGGGTCTGGATGTTGGATATAGATATACCGATAAACTAAAGCCAAACAAGATTAATTACGCCTTTGGTCATGGATTGAGTTATACCGAATTTCAAATTGGCAAACCGTCGGTTTCCTCAAAGACTTATGATGGAGAAGGAGAAGTCACTGTGACAGTTCCTGTAACCAACGCTGGAAATCTTGCAGGGTCTGAGGTGGTTCAGCTCTACGTAAGGGATGAGAAAAGTTCTGTCTATCGTCCTTATAAAGAACTGAAGGCTTTTGGAAAAGTTAGTCTTAAGCCGGGTGAGACCAAGGATGTTGTGCTGAATCTGGGTAAGGAAGCATTCGCCTTCTACGATGCCTCAGACAAGATGTGGACAGTAGAGCCGGGTAGATTTCAGCTTCTTATTGGTAATTCATCCGACAACATATCATACAAAATGCCGATTGATGTGACTGCAAAAAACCTCAGGTGGCACGACTGATACCCGGCTTTACAATTCATAATTCATAATTTATTGTGATCATTTGTTATTAGTTATTAAATATTAAGGTTCGAGTGTAGCATCGGGTAGGATCATGCAGGCTACCCGATGAGCCTTTAGACCCCGTCTCATAAAGATTTTAAGAGCCCCGGGGCGGTTTTGGGCGAGT
>CAYQXG010000030.1:0-30705 GCA_964421525.1 uncultured Sangeribacter sp.
TGACGTACAGCCTCAAGAAATGGAAGAGATTCTATATCACCTACAGTGCCACCTATTTCAGTAATGATAAAATCAAAACGGCCGGTATCTCCAAGTAGCTTAACATTCCTCTTAATTTCATCGGTAATATGAGGAATAATCTGAACTGTCTTACCAAGATAGTCTCCACGGCGTTCTTTTTCAATGACATTCTGATAGATACGACCTGTAGTCACGTTATTAGCCTTTGATGTAGGGACGTTTGTGAATCTTTCATAGTGACCCAGATCCAAATCGGCTTCATGTCCATCTTCTGTGACGTAGCATTCACCATGTTCATAAGGATTAAGGGTACCCGGATCGATATTTATATAAGGATCAAACTTTTGAATTGTGACCCTGTAGCCGTGTGCGTTAAGCAGACAGGCAAGAGAGGAGGATATAATCCCTTTTCCAAGTGAAGAGACAACTCCTCCGGTAACAAAAATGTATTTTGTCTCCATGCTGTAAAAATTTATTCAGCACGCAAAATTAATATTTTTTTTGAAATAAACCTCTAAATCTTTCAATTTTTTTGAAGTCGAAAACTGTGATTATGGAATATGTACAGATTAAACATGCCATTCAATGTTTACCGAAGGCATAATGGATGATTAAAATATTAGCTCAAGATAGAATGAAAAAAGATCATTCAATTCTGCTCTTAATCCACGTTCAGATATGGGCTAATGCATTTTTATGCACTTGGTAATTTCAGATCTGATAGCATGATAAGAATATGACGGCATCATGAAAAATATCTAACTTAACACGATTAAGTTGATAAGATCCATGCAATGCCAGTCACTTACAATTGAAAGTCAAATCAATTTCAACGTATTATGCTCTCATGCAAGAAGAGAGGAGATCAGTTAAAATGATTCATAGCAAATGCCGGGCCGGAGAGGCAATAGGCCGAGATACAATCAGCAGCCTTATCAAGGATCGTGGGTAATTGCTTACGCTCCTCTTCATTGAATACACCAAGTACATAGTCAATCTGATGACCTCGTGTGAATTCATTACCTACACCGATGCGCAGACGGGCATAATTTACATTGCCAAGTTCAGAAGCTATGTTCTTCAGTCCATTGTGGCCCCCATCAGAGCCACGCTGCTTAAGGCGCATTGAACCAAAGGGGAGGGCAAGATCATCTACAACCACAAGGAGATTCTCAAGAGGGAGTTTCTCATGGTTCATCCAATAACGAACAGCCACTCCACTCAGATTCATAAACGTAGATGGCTTAAGGAGCATCAGTTCACAATTCTTAATCTTAACAATCGCCATATCGCCGTAGCGACATGACTTCCACTCAGAGGACGCACGCTTTGCAAGTGTATCAACTGTCATAAAACCTGCATTGTGCCTGGTGCCGACATAGTCAGGACCTATATTTCCAAGACCAACTATCAGGAATTTTTTCATATCTTCATTTGTTTCAGACTTTTCCTGTATTTTATTTTCAACAGAGAGAGTCTCCGTTTTATGAAATATTCGATTAAAAAGACCTAACAGACTCATAAGTATTATTATTAAAGTGGATTAATCTATTTTACGAATTAAAAATATTTCTTTAAGTGTAAAACCAAGGATTCTTTTTTTTCGTATTCCTCCATTATTTGGCTACCTTTTACCTCCTTCATCAGTCTCAATGCCAGCATCGCTCATTATTCAACAGGAAAAACGGCTCAAAACATGATGAATTCATAATAATATAAGTCTAACCGGTTTCTTTTTTAAAAATAAAGGCGATATGGGTTCCATATCGCCTTTTAGTCTTTGAAGAGCACTGATTACTCTGCCTTTGCAGCAGCACCACGTGCAGCTCTTGTAAGCTGAACGGCACAAACAACTGCGTTCTTAGCATTCATGAGCTCAAGACCCTCGAAGTGGAGATCACCAACAGCGAGTGACTTACCAAGTCCGAGATTGTCTACGTTAACAACAAGTTGTTCCGGGATTTCTGTATAAATAGCCTTAACTTTAAGCTTACGCATAGAAAGCTGGAGCTTACCACCGGCCTTAACACCTTCAGCGTGACCTTCGATCTTCACAGGCACCTCCATAACGATTGGCTTATCAGGATAAACCTCAAGGAAATCGATATGAAGAACAGTGTCTTTTACAGGCTGGAAAGCGAGATCTTTCATAACAGCCTTGCGAACCTTTCCATTGAGTTCAAGGTCGATCTCGAAAATTTCCGGAGTATAGATGAGCTTGCGAACGTCTTCAGCATTAACTGCAATATCAGTTGTGATGATACCGCGCTTTGCATCGAGTTCAACAAGTTTCTCACCTGCCTCAAGAGTGCCATTGTAGGGGAGTTCCACGAGCTTACCGCCATTGAGGACAGCAGGAATTTTACCTTCCTTGCGCAGTTCTTTCACTGCTTTCTTGCCGAGATTTTCACGAGCCTCAGCCTTGAGTTGAAATTTCTTCATTTTTGTTAATGTGTTACTAAAAATAAAAAATATTTCCCATCACACAGTGGGTCCGGCAAGATGCATTCGCGATGCCTAATTGCCGCCCTTGATTGCTTTTGGGGTTTGCGAGTGCAAAGTTAATGATTTTATATGAAATATGCAAATAATTCTCACATCTATCATCTCTCCTAATAAAGAAATTCGGGAAAGTTTTGCGGATATCGGATTATCAGCCGCTGAAACTGAAAACGAAAAAAACTAACGCCAGCAAATAGTTTTGAAGGGACAGTAATTGCAAGAATTCGGATCGTGGGAAACCATAAATGGTTCTTCCGGATCGAAGAGTCGGAGAAGCATTATCTCCAGCTGTTGCAAAAAATCCTCATTATATTCAGTATGTTCGGTACATTCAACCTTATTAATTTTCGGATAGGTATGCTTACCGGTCTTCATCGAATTCACATCATAGATCTCAAGCAACAATGGTTGTGACAGATCGCTTGTCTCATTTCCAAATAGATTAAGCAACGGACGCGGTGCATTTTTATCGACATTCTTATCCTTGAGAGCATCAAATAAATTGGCATATAGCCAAAGCTGAAGCAGATTTTTGCCTTTGAGATCACCTTCGAAAACATGTTGCATTGAATCAGTCTCCACATGCACAGATCCTGTCTTATAATCAACTATCCTAAGATATTCTGACGTTTTGTTTTCACCTGAAATACGAACTTGATCAAGACGGTCTATTGCAAACCTCATATTCACCGGCCTGCCAACCGGCATCTTAAGACTCACATTCCCTTCTATTTCAACACCATAAAGAAGAAATGGCGCTTGTCTTAAATCAAAATCAAGAATAGAAAGTATTTGTGAACGGAACACTTTGGCAACGAAAGCAACCGACCCACTGATAGGAGTGTCAAGCTTATCCTTTTTCCGGTGAAAATGGAGTTTATTTATTCCAACCCTTATTAGTCTGTCGATTTCATTCACATCTCCAATCTTCTCTTTTATAAAATTAGAATCAATCTGTTTAGGGTTATCAAGATAGCGACCTTGCATTTCTTCGGGAAGATATATGTTTTCCATTACAAAATGAAGGATTGAACCTTGTGTGATAGCATCGATATAGCCAACAGCCTCCTCATCAGTCTTAATTCCAAGCACATTTTCAAAATAAAACCGAATCTCACAGTCTGCAAATCTGGAAAGTGCAGTGGCAGACAGATTTCTCCCGTCTGGTCCTGGATCGGTAAAAGAAGCCAACATCTTCATTATTTCGTCAGTTTTTGGAATAGGCGACGGTTTTAGGTCGGACTTAGAAATATCAAAGGTTCTGGATTCTAATTTAAGACGATCGCGGGCATATAAATATTGAAGTTGAAGCACATAGCGCGACACATCACCACTCCTTGCACCATCTGATGATCGTGCATCGTATAGTAGCACCACCTCTTTTGCACGAGCAATCATCCTAAAGAAATAGTAGGCGAAGATTGATTCCGAATAGGTGACAGGAGGTAGGCCGTAAGCCTTACGAAGGGAATCAGAAATGAAAGTTCGTACCCTCCTGCGCGATGGCAAAATTCTTTCATTGAGTGAAGGAATCACCACACGGTCAAAATCAAGAGCACGGGTTTCAAGCATTCCCATCACTTGAAGGCCTCTCAACGGTTGCCCCTCAAGCGGAACTGTCTCTGCAGAAATAAGCCTGTCGACAAGCGAAAGGAATGTTCTCCACTGCATACCTATTCCATATTCTTTGACAACCTCAAGCATCTGCCCCAGCACAAGTCTATAATATTCAATATTCGCTACATCAACTTTCGCCTTAAAAAGAATATGATTTGAATCTGAGGAAGCAGCCTTCACGCTATTCAACAACCTGTCGAGCCACACCACAACTTCATCAGGGCCCGAATCATCAGGAAGAGGAGACAGCAATCGTGTGAATTCTGATGAAATATTGCTAAATTCATCAACATCTACTACGGCTTGATGGTGTTTCCGAATCCAGTCCTTAACCTTGGTAACGGAATCACCAAAAAGCATCTGACTAAAAGGATGGGAGAGAACTGCTTCAAGATCTTTATAATAGTAACCGATTCTACTACCGGTTTTGCGTCTGCCAGCCTGCAAGCGACGAAGCAACGACACAAAAGTCGAGACACCGGAGAGTTTTAACGGATATCCCATAGTGACATTCACATCCTTCACATCGTCAGGTAGAGAATAAAGCATAGGAATAAGCAGACCTTCATCGGGAAGCACCACAGCTACTTTCGCATCATCCAGAGCATTGACTTCAATTCTTTTGGTCATATCCTCAAGCACATCACCAACTACTTTAACCTGCATTGAATTGGAGGGAACAGCAATCACCTTTAGAGATTCGGGCATATCATCCACGTCAGACTCAGAAATGAACTTAGCACTCCACTCAGGAGAAGGCCAACGATCTCTGTTATGAAGGACATATCTTCCAGCAGCAGAAGTCCTGTCAGAAATCACGGGACCTGCCACATCCCAGAAAAAATCAGCAAACGACTCAGAACCATCATCAACAGTATAGGAAGAAAGAGCGTCAAATATCCGTCGTTCTGAATGAGTCAGCGCATTGAAACCTACGATAACGATCTTATCTGCCGAGACAGAAATTGGAACCTTCTTTTCAAGAATATCGGCCGCCAAACGGTAGGCACCACCAGAGGAAATCAGGGATCGTTTTTCTAGTTCTTCTGAGAAAGAATGATAAAGAGGAGCCATCACCTGCCAAAGAAGCCTGAACTTTGAATGAAGCGTATCGTTTTCATTCTCATTGAATTTCTTCCAAAAACCGGTTGCAATAGTCTTAGGGTCGTAAACCTGTCCAAAAAACTCCTCCATCACCTTTAGTTGCTCCTCCGACAGGAAATTTGAGCTAATCTCCTTAAGATCCTTAACATTCTTGAAAATTTCATCCGGCTCCACATCCTGCATATCAACTTCGTTGAAATCAGAGAGTGCGGTTTCTCCCCAACGTCTGAATGCATCAAACTCAGGAATGCTTTTCACCCCCGATTGAGCAAGAAGAGCGACATAAGACTTATAGAGAACAAAAAGAAGCTCTATTCTACCCGGAACCACCCTTCCCGTCACCTTTTCGACAAAATCAGACATTGTCATCACCCTTGGTAGCATAGCAATACGACCATGCAAATGACCTACCATATTCTTTTGAAAAAAGGTGGCCGCCCGCCGTCCGGGAAAAATAAACAAGTGTCCTGAGAGATCTATATCAAGTGAGGCGTATGCTTTTGCAACAGCATTTAGAAATGGGATTGCCATAGAAGTTCTTTAAACTTATTTGTGAATATCTAATACGAAGTATATAGATTTGAGGATGGAGATATGAGATTTTTATGCAAACTTAATAAAAAAATTTTGTACAGCCTTATTTTTTTTTGTAAATTTGCGATAAAAAGAGTTCGGAAATCGTAAATCAGATTTCAGAATTTAGATAAGAAGATGAAATTCGCCGACATAACAGGACATAAATCAACCATAGACTCCCTTCGGGAATTAATCGACACTGACCATATACCCCATGCAATCTTGCTTGGTGGACAAGAAGGTATAGGGAAAATGAGGGTTGCACGTGCCTTCACAAGCTATCTCTATTGCATGAACAAAGAGAATGGAGACAGCTGTGGAAAATGCCCTGCATGTCTGCAGAATGCCCATCATAACAATCCGGATGTGCATTATATATTTCCCAGAATCGGTTCTGAAAAAAAAAGCACAGATGTTTTTCTGCCGCAATGGTATGAATTTATAGAAAAACATTCATATATGCCGAAAGAAGAATGGGCAAGGGCTATCGAAGCAGGCAACACAATTCCAACAATCTACCGCAACGATGCAACGGAGATATCTCGGACAGCAGCTCTTTCAAGCTATGCCTACCGTTATAAGACCTATATCATTTGGATGCCGGAGAAAATGCAGCCGCAATGTGCAAATGCCTTGCTGAAACTTCTTGAGGAACCATTTCCGGATACTATATTTCTTCTCGTGAGCAATGAACCTGATAAATTACTTCCAACCATCTTCTCACGCACACAAAGATTCAACCTCAAGCCACTCCTTGACGAAGAGATAAGTTCAATTCTTGTTTCGGAGGGTCTTTCCCTTAGCGAGGCTCGGGAAGTTGCACTCCTTTCAGAAGGGAACATGATAAAAGCTTATGACATTGCCGGTGAAGGTGGAGAAGTAAATGAATTTTCAAAGCTCTATATTCAGATGATGCGAATGGCGTATGCACGCAATGCAGCCGGGCTCCGTATGCTGAGCGATGCAATTGCTGCGATGGGCAGGGAAAAGGCCGGGCGATATCTCGCTTATTGCGCAAGAATGACACGAGAAAGTTTCATCTACAATCTGAAAGAACCACAGCTTAATGCCATGACCCGCGGAGAATCAGAATTCAGCGTAAGGTTCTCTCCATTCATCAACTATAAGAATGTTGAGAGAATCATGGCAGAGACAGAAAAAGCACATGAAGATATCTTGCGGAACGGAAACGGTAAACTCGTGATATTTGACTTCATGCTAAAAATCATGTTGCAATTAAGAAAATAATTAAGAAAAATTACCTAAAAAAACTCTTATAATATGAAACCAACATTATTTATCCTTGCTGCAGGAATGGGTAGCCGATATGGTGGCCTCAAGCAGCTTGACTCATTGGGTCCATCAGGAGAAACAATCATGGACTACAGCGTATATGACGCACTTCGTGCAGGTTTTGGGAAGATAGTATTCGTGATTCGTCATGATTTTGAGCAGGACTTCCGTGACAAAGTCATCTCAAAATATGAGGGTCACATACCAGTGGAAGTTGTTTTCCAAGACATTACCAATATTCCCGAAGGTTTCAGTGTGCCTGAGGGTCGCCAGAAACCCTGGGGCACCAACCATGCTGTGCTTATGGCAAAAGACGTGATCAAGGAGCCTTTTGTAGTGATCAATGCTGATGACTATTATGGACCCGAAAGCTTTCAGTTGGCAGCTGACACATTGAAAGGCCTTGAAGGAAAAAGCGGTGAATACTGCATGATCGGTTTCAGAATTGAAAACACTTTGAGTGAGAATGGTGGTGTTAGCCGTGGCCTCTGTGAAGTAAATGAAGGTGGCTATCTGACGGGTGTAAAGGAGTGTCATGGCATCCAGCGCAAGGGAGAAGGTCTGATCCAAATTGAAGATGATCAGGAAAAGCCATTTCCATCCGGAAGCAGTGTCAGCATGAATATGTGGGGATTCACCCCGGATTATTTCGGTTATAGCGAGAAGGCGTTTATCAAATTCCTTAATGAACACGGCAATGAACTGAAATCTGAATTTTATATCCCGACAGTTGTCAACGATCTCATCCAGAATGGTGAGGCAACTCTGAAAGTGGTTCAGACTCCATCAAAATGGTTTGGAGTGACATTTGCAGCTGACCGTCAGGCAACAGTAGACCAATTTAAGGCACTTGTAGACGCTGGTGTCTATCCTTCACCCTTATTTTGAAAAAAATGGCAACAAAAATATTAGTAACTGGGGGCACCGGATACATAGGTAGCCATACCGTAGTTGAGCTTCAACAGGCTGGATATGAGGTTGTGATAATCGACAACCTGTCCAACTCTAACAGGGATGTGCTAAAAGGTATTGAAGCCATTACCGGAGTTGCGCCGGTGTTTGTGGAAGGTGACTGCACTGATTTAGATACTCTAAAGAAATTATTCGATCAGAATCCCGGCATCAAAGGTATCATCAATTTCGCAGCGTCCAAGGCAGTAGGAGAGAGCGTTCAGAAACCTCTATTGTATTACCGAAACAATCTCACTACTTTAATAAACCTCCTCGAATGCATGCCTCTTTATGGAGTGAAGGGAATTGTATTCTCAAGCAGCTGCACGATATATGGAGAGCCGGATGTCAATCCAATTGATGAAAGCGCACCAATTAAACCAGCAACGTCACCTTATGGCAATACGAAGCAGATCTCAGAAGAAATAATCACAGACTTCATCCATAGTGGTGCCCCGGTAAAAAGTATCATTCTCCGTTATTTCAATCCGATAGGAGCTCATCCGAGCGCAAAGATTGGGGAACTGCCTCTGGGAGTTCCACAAAATCTGGTTCCCTATCTGACCCAAGCAGCTGCCGGCATTCGCAAGGAATTAACAGTATTCGGAGATGACTACAAAACTCCTGACGGCAGTTGCATTCGAGATTATATTGATGTAGTTGATCTTGCCAAAGCACACGTAGTCGCAATGAAAAGAATGCTTGATGGTCAAGACACCGACAGCATAGAGATTTTCAATCTCGGCACCGGCAGGGGCGTGTCTGTTCTTGAACTTATCAATTCCTTTGAAAAAGCTACCGGTGTAGCGGTTCCACATAAGATCGGTCCACGCAGGGAAGGGGATATCGAAAAGATATGGGCAATTCCCGACAAAGCCAACAATGTGCTTGGATGGAGAGCGGAAACCCCTGTTGAAGAGACGTTAGCTAATGCATGGAGATGGCAACAGCATGTTAATTCATAATTAATAATTAATTTAATCGGTGCTTTGGAATTGCGTGTGCCCACGGGTACTATTCCAATGCAGAAACTTGAATATATAATGGCTTCGGTGTTTTCCGAGGCCATTTTTTCAGTCTTATGCCACTAAGTTGCGAGATATTTTTATTAATTTTGCAGAAAACAAAGACACACTCAGATGAAAAAGCACTATTTAAAAATATCAGTCCTCATTTTTGCTGCGTTAACTTGGAGCGTTGCAATTACAGGATGTGGAAAATCAGAGAAACACGAGCATGCAACCGAGAGCCATGCAGATCATGATCACGAACATGAAGATGGTCACGAACACGAGCATGGCAACAGCCATGAAGAAGGAGAGCATGAAGATGGTCATGAAGGACATGACCACAGTGGGCTGATTGAATTAAATAAAGAAAGGGCGGAGAAGTTTGGAGTTAAGGTTGAAAAATTAGAAGGAACTCCATTCTCGGAAGTAACAGTTGTATCAGGACGAGTGGAGTCAAAAGCTTCGGATGAAGGAGTAGCCACTGCCACAAGAAGTGGTATACTGACATTATCCCCGTCGGTAAATACAGGTGTAAGGGTGACAGCTGGATCTTCTCTCGGACGCATTTCTGCTTCAAATGTTCAGGGTGGAGACCCAACAGTGCAGGCAATTGCGGCCAAAAATGCAGCACAGCGAGAACTTGACAGACTAAAGCCCCTTCATGAAGATGGAATAGTCAGTACAGAAGAGTATAATAATGCTCTCAGAACCTATGAAGAGGCTGAAGCCGCAGTAAAGATCCAAAAACAAGGAAGCGTCAGTGTCAATTCTCCCAAAAATGGAGTTATCACCCAACTTCTTGCAAAATCAGGAGAATATGTTGAGACGGGACAAAAGATTGCAGTTGTAAGCGGAAATACAAGCCTGACACTAAGGGCTGATGTTCCTGAGAAATACTATACCCGTCTGCCGGGAATCACAAGTGCCAATTTCAGGACATCGTCATCTGAAAATACATTCAGCATAGAGGAATTAGGAGGAAAGATGATTTCAAATCCGGGATCATCGTTGTCTGAAAACGGATATGTACCTCTCTATTTCTCCTTCAACAACAATGGAGCTGTTGCACCAGGCGCATTTGCAGAAGTCTATTTGAAATCTGATGTTCGACAAAATGTGCTTTCTGTCCCCAAAGAGGCATTAGTAGAAATCAGTGGTAATAAATGTGTGTATACCACGCACGGAGAGGGTCACTACATGAAGCATGTTGTCACAACAGGGGCAACGGATGGTAAAAGAGTTGAGATACTGTCAGGACTTAACGCCGGAGAAGAAGTGGTAGTTAAAGGAGCTCAAGTGATAAGGATGGCGGAGACTTCCGCAACTGCAGTTCCTGGACATACCCACAACCATTAAGATTCATGCCATGCTGAATAAGATAATCAACTGGTCGTTGACCAACAGGCTGGTGGTGATTTTGGCATCATGCGCCACCATTATATGCGGACTATTCGTTTTAGTTCGTACAGAGATCGATATCTTTCCGGATCTTAATGCGCCGACGGTAGCCATAATGACAGAAGCAGCCGGCCTCGCACCGGAAGAAGTTGAAAAGACAGTCACATATCCCATAGAAACAGCTGTGAACGGAGCATCGGGTGTTAGAAGAGTCAGGTCGAGCTCCGCAACCGGCTTCTCAATAGTCTGGGTGGAATTTGACTGGAACACTGATGCCTACCGAGCAAGACAAACAGTTAGTGAACGACTTTCCGGTATTGAAAGCACATTGCCATCAACAGTTGGTTCTCCGGTTATGGGCCCACAATCTTCGATTTTGGGAGAAATCATGATAATCGGTCTCACAAGCGACAGCCTTAGCATGGGAGATTTGAGAAGTCTGGCAGACCGGACAATTCGTCCCCGTCTTCTTTCATTAGGTGGTGTAAGTCAGGTTTCCGTAATCGGTGGAGAAGAACTGGAATATCAGATTCTGATGAGCCCGGAAAGAATGAAGCATTACGGAGTGTCTTTGTCAGACGTTGCCGATGCAACAGAAAACATGAACGTCAATACTTCCGGAGGCACTACATTCGAATATGGTAATGAATATCTTATAAAAGGTGTGATATCAACACAGGACTTAGAGGAAATCAGAGTATCCCCTATAAAGACCGCAGCTGGAAATACCGTAAGGATCGAGGATATTGCTGATGTGATAATTGGTCCCAAGAAACCAAAGATTGGAACTGCTACTGTCAGGACCTCACCGGCTGTGCTTATCACAGTGACGAAACAACCAGGTGTAGGCTCTATCGAGCTTACTGAAGCCATACATAAAGAACTTGACAATCTTAAAACCTCCATACCACACGGGGTCAATATTGACACGGAAATATTCAACCAGAGTGAATTTATCCAGACGTCGGTAAGCAATCTCCAGCAATCGCTGCTCGAAGGAGCTTTATTTGTAATAATTGTTCTGTTCTTCTTCCTGATGAACCTGAAGACCACTCTCATTTCAATTATTGCTATCCCCATTTCAATATTGATTGCTGTGATTTGCCTGCATTTCATGGGTTTTACAATCAACACGATGACTCTGGGAGGCATAGCAATAGCAATCGGTTCACTTGTGGATGATGCAATAGTCGACGTAGAGAATGTCTATAAACGTATTAAGGAAAATAATAGGAAAAATATTGAATCTCGTCTGCCGATACTTAAAGTTGTATTCGAGGCTTCGCGCGAAGTAAGAAAACCAATTCTAAACTCCACGCTTATCATCATTGCATCATTTCTTCCGCTATTCTTTCTCAGTGGCATAGAGGGACGCTTGCTGAAACCCCTCGGCATAGCATTTATAATAGCTCTTGCTGCATCTACAATAGTGGCACTTACACTGACTCCAGTGCTTTGCAGCTATCTTCTTGCAAGCGACAGTAAGAAAGAACAGAATGAACTTGAGAAGGAACCAAAGACAGCTATGTGGCTACGACAAAAGTATTCAGTGATGCTCGAGAGGATTCTTATCAAACCTCGTCCATGGATTTACGGAGTTGCCGCTTTAGGAATTGCTTCGATCGCTGTGTTCTTTACTCTCGGAAGAAGCTTCCTTCCCGGATTCAATGAAGGAAGTTTCACAATCAATGTCAGCGCAATGCCCGGAATATCATTGGAACAGAGCGACTGTATTGGAATGGCAGCCGAAAGGATAATACTCTCAGTTCCGGAAATAAAAAACGTTGCAAGAAAAACGGGTCGAGCAGAACTTGATGAGCATGCTTTAGGGGTTAACACTTCTGAAATGGAAGTACCCTATAAATTGGATAAAGGTAGAAAGAAGAAAGAAGTTGCCAAGGAACTTAGAGAAAAACTATCTGAAATTCCGGGAGTCAATGTTGAGATAGGGCAGCCAATATCACACAGGATCGATGCTATGCTAAGCGGCTCGCAGTCACAGATAGCAGTCAAGATTTTTGGAGATGACCTTGACAAACTCTATTCGATAGGTCAGCAGATTGGAGCTGAGATGAAAGAAATAGATGGTATCGTAGATGTTAACATCGAACAACAGATTTCCAGACCACAAATAGACATAACTCCTCGCAGGGAGATGCTTGCGAAATATGGCATAACTATTCCGGAGTTCAGCAAGTATGTGCAAATGGCAATAGGAGGGGAAGTGGTCAGTCAGGTCTTTATAGGCAACATGCCCTATGATCTAACGGTGAAAGTTGAGGATGCAAAGCGAGATACGCGTGAACGAATTGAAGATCTTATGATCGACAGCAATGAGGGAATGATTCCGCTCTCTTATGTTGCAGATATAAAATCAGGAAGCGGACCAAACACCATAAACCGAGAGAACGTCAGCCGGCTGCTTACAGTATCGGCAAATGTTGAAGGAAGCGACCTGAAAGGAGCTGTCGACCAAATTAAAAACAGCATATCAGAACATGTAGAGATTCCTGAAGGCTACTTTGTGATATATGGCGGACAGTTTGAGAACGAAGAAGCAGCCTCTCGAATGCTCGCCCTTACATCTATATTGGCTATTGTTATCATTTTCTTCTTAATCTATACAGAATTCAAGAACGTTGCAGAATCTTTAACAATTCTTATAAATATGCCTCTTGCTCTAATAGGAGGTATCTTGATATTAAGATTCACCACCGGCGAACTCAATATTCCTGCAATAATCGGATTTATATCGCTCATGGGAATCTCCACAAGGAATGGTATGCTGCTTCTATCTCGATATGACAGGCTTAAATCTGAAGGAATGGGATTAGAGGAGAGAATTCGCAAGGGATCGTCAGACAGATTGCTGCCAATTATAATGACAGCATTGACATCTGCACTTGCACTCGTGCCTATTGCTGTTAGAGGTGGCGAACCGGGAAACGAGATTCAGTCGCCACTCGCCATAGTGATTTTGGGAGGACTAATCAGCTCTACTCTTTTAAACATTTTTATTGTCCCGGTGTTTTACCGAAAGACACAACAAAGAAAATAACTCCCTATATAACTGTAAATGACATGAGACTAAGTTATATATCGACGGCCATATTGCTTGGTTTAGCAACGACGGATGCCTATGCCATCACTGCACAAGAAGCAGCAAATGCCATTCTGAACCGTAATGGCGACCGTCTGCAGATAGTTAATGAGCAAAATGCAAAGGACCTTGATACAAAAACAATTGCCAATGCGCCTGACCCAACTCTTGAAGGAGACTATATGGTGCTTCCTAAAGGCGTTGACAACAGATGGAATATCGCAGTCAATTATGAAATGGAATGGCCCGGAGTATATAAATCGCGCCGGGACCTTAGCAGGGCAATGCAAGGAGCTAATGCAGCTGAAGCAGATGCTGGAGTATACGAAAAATATATCGAAATACTTCAAGAGATCGGTACATACATATATGCAGAACGCCGTATTGAGTTAATGAAAAAAATTGGTATAGCTACCGATTCACTCTATAACGCAGCTGTGCGCGCCACAAAAGGAGGACAAATGTCTCGCCTTGACTTATCAAAGATAACTCTTGAACAAGGAAGAATCAATGCCTTGATAGCAAATCTTGAAGCAGAAAAAAGCGGCAGCGAAGGTACACTAAAGACACTCAATGGCGGCACGGATTGTACACATCTTCTTCAAAGTATTGACAAGGAATGGGTGATGACGCCCACTCATTCGTTGGAAGAATACATAGCAGAGGCAAAGACAAATCCTCAATTATTGAAGGTAATTGCGGACTATGAAGTAGCAAAGAACAATGTGTCTGTTGCAAAAGCAGAGGGATTACCGAATCTATCAGTTGGTTATCACCATGATTTTGAAGATGGTATGCATTTCAATGGTGCAACCCTTGGGATCTCAATTCCTCTTTTCTCTAACAGAGGAAAAGTAAAGGCTGCCAAAGCAGCTCAAGCTGTAGCCGAATATCAAGTAAATGTCACCACAGATCGCGTTGAGTCTGAGATAACGGCTCTTTATGATGAAGTTCAACTGATAGACCTTGCTTTGAAAGCTCCTATGGAAGTGTTTGGCACAACAGACTACAATACACTTCTTATGAAAGCATATAAAGGAGGAGAACTATCGCTAACAGATTATCTTCAGGAACGCACATGGTTTAACGAAGCACACATGGATTTTCTTGAGCTTCAATTTCAAAGGGAACAAAAAATGTGGCTTCTATCGCTTCTCTGCAAATGATGTTCAGGTTCGGTCTTTAAAATATCGATATACGGATTGAACCTTACGGACAAAATTGACAGTCTCCTTTCCACGGAAATAACCATTCTTCACAACAGGATCACGATAATAGGCTGGCTTGGATTTCATGATAGCCGCCTGCTCAACATTACCATCCCATTTTTGCGGATCCATACCATATTTGCCAGCGAGTGCTATGGCATCAAGAATATGGCCTGGTCCGGAATTATACGACGCCAAAATAAAGCTTTCTCGTTCTTTCGGATCTTTTACCTTCTTAGCCAACAGAACATCAAGGTCAGAAAGTGCCTTTACAGCAACATCGACACATTTAACCGGATTCATCATTTCCTCCGGTGTGTAGCCGTGCGACCTTGCTGTGCGAGGCATCACCTGCATTATTCCCAAAGCACCAGCCCAGCTATTGGCATCAGCCTTAAAATGAGATTCAACATAAGCAATTGCCGCTATTAATCGCCAGTCCAAACCTGTCTTAGCAGCTGCTGCTTTGAAAATTGCATCATAAGAAGATATCTGTCCGTTAGCGAAGGTCATTGCCTTAATATCCTCGAAACCCTCCTGAAGTGAATCAAAGAATTCAAGTTTCGAAAGACGATAGTACTTGCTGAAGACTTCAGAGATATCGTCTTTCTCGTCGGCAAACCAACGGTCGAGTGCCTTGGCGATTCCTACCGACTTTTTAGCGACGGCCCATCTGGAATATTGTTCGAGACTTATTTTGACTGAGATATCAAGACCGGGATAGTAGGAGAGGGCTGCCTCCGCCACGTCAGAATCCACAACCGTCATGGGGATCTCACCTTTCCAGACCATGTTGAGCAGGTCATCGTCGCTAATAGTGTCTTTCGCAAGAGTCTTAATATTTATACCACCTCCAATCTCCTCGTTGAGATTCTGCATACGATATAGATATTTGGAATCTTCCTGCACAAAGACTTCTCGCCCGACGAGATCAGTGACGTCTTGCACTACAGAATCGGATATCTCCCTTTGTACAAGCACCTGATAACTAACATTTCTCGGGCCACATAGCAAGACACGGTCTTGAAATTCTGCGGTAGCAGGAACAGGACTTGCAAGGATATCAATCTTTCCTTTGTCGAGCCATTCTATCATTTCAGAAATAGTTCCTCCAACCACTACCTTAAACTGCAGACCATAGAATTTAGTAAACCGATCCATAAGTTCATAGTCGTAGCCCATCGGGGTACCACGATAGTCGAAATATGTAGTGGGGGAGTTGATCATTCCAACAAGCAATGTATCCGGCAATTGCACGTGCATTCCGTCCAGGTCTATTTCATGAACTTTCTTCTTGCCGCAACCGTATAAAACGACACACGCTAACAAAAGTAAACAGAATGACATTGCCAGCCATCTACCCATAAAAGAGAACTTTCCTAAATTATATACTTGCTTCATATATTTCAAATTTTATGCTGATGGTTTAACACAAACCTTGCATAACACACTGCATTTCTTCTTCAAATGCGGCCACACACCAAATTCATCAACTGAAATGATCAGCCATGAAAAAATGACCTAAAATAGTCCTTTCTGATCAGAAATTAAGAATAAAAATGCAGACCCGTTGGCAACGCCAAGCAGCGTTGTTTGTCATTACAAAAATTCTATAGTTATAACAATAAAATGACAAGAAATGTTAGGTAATGACTTCAACCAGGGTCCTTTATTTCTTTGGAGCTTGGAAACTACTTGAGTAGCCATCGTTGTGTCCTGGGTGTCCTTGGGTGATCTGTGAGGCAAGCTTAAGCACAGGTGTACCCGGGCCAATATTAATTTTGTCAATGGCATTCATAAGGTGTCGTCGAGATCTATTATCATCTATGGCTTCTTGAGAATCAAACAGTGAAGGAGTGACTGAAATAGAAGGCACTATATCACCAAGCCATACACCGGCACGTTTAAAAGCTATATCCGGAATAAAGATATCATCAAGAATTTCTATTGCAGCATTACAAATCACCAATGTATCGCTCGTGGGATCATGAAATCTAACAGAACCTTCCGGACGAGCTATACCTCGTTCGGTGTGAAATCGGTTAGTCTGAAGCATGACTCCCAATGTGCGACAAGCTCCACCCATAGCACGCAATTTCTTGCAGCAATCAGAAGCATATATTGCAATTCTTGCTCTGATATAGTCATAGTCATCAACATCTTCAGGAAAAGTGCGGCTTTCACTGACAGAATCCTGAATCTGCAGCTGCACATGGCTAAGTTCTATGCAGTTCTCACCGTGAAGTTCACGCCAGGATCGCTCGCCATTGATGCCAAGCGAAGCCCTGATCCATGAAAGATCTTTGTCGGCAAAGTCTGCGATTGTATATATACCTGAGGTATACAATCTTTTTGAAAGTCTTCTTCCAATTCCCCAAAGATCTGAAATAGACATCTTCTGCATCACAGGTCGTGCGTCTTCTGCTTTTAGCAGAACCCCAACACGTTTTCCTCGTTTCTTACAGCTTTCTGACACAATTTTGGCAAGAGTCTTACTTGGTGCGAAACCGATAGTGACAGGAATATGGAGTTCATCCCAACAATTCCTTGCAATAGCCTCACCGATTGATCTCAATTGAGAATCGGGAATTCCATCCATTATCAGGAATGCCTCGTCAACACTGTAATCAAGAGTCTTTGGGGCATATCGACGAAAAATATCGTGAACCTTGATACTAATATCGCGATATAGCAAGTGATTACCGCTAATAGCAATAATCTCACCGCTTCTTAAGCGGTCTTTTATCTGAAAGGCAGGTTGACCCATTTTAACACCGGCTTTCTTGGCCTCATTGCTACGGGCCACAACACAACCGTCGTTATTGCTTAGAACAACGACAGGTCGATTTTCAAGGTCAGGATTAAGAGTTCGCTCACAACTGACAAAGAAATTATTACAATCAGCCAGTCCTACCATTTATGATCCATTATTGCGTATACTCACGCAGTTTATAAACCAGATGATCTTCCACGGCAAATCCCTCATCCACAAGGAACCGAAGTGCATCGCCTGCAAGACGGTCATCGGGAGTGAAATTACGTTCAAGAATAGATTGGGTCACACCTGCCGGATGCATCTGCATGAACTTCCACACACGTTGAATCATAAGTTCTTTGGAAACGTGCACTTCAGATTTTTTCTTACTCCTGCAAATATCACACTTTCCACATTCACATGGATCTTCCTCCCCAAAATATGCCAACATCCTGCTTACCCTACATCCATCATCGCAATAGGCATAATCAATCATAGCCTCCACTCTTTTCGACATCACCTCGAATCTATCTTCATAAATTGATCTTCCGATGGAAACGTAGCGGCTTTCTTCCCTTGAAGTGGGGACAAAAACAAAAGGAGTGCGACGCCGAGGCACATAGACAAGTATATTTCTCTTGTTTAGCTCGAGCAACGCCTTATATACCGTCTCTTGATCAAATCCGCATTCCCGACTGATCTTGTTCTCATTAATACCAACAAAGTCGGCAAACAGACCGGGATATTGCCTAAGAATGCACTGCAATGTGCGGTCAGCTTCAGGGGAGGCTCCCAATTGATATAGCTCTTCACGATCAACCGTTATCATAACCCTGGAGTTATTCTCAGTCTCTTCTATATAGTCAAGATAACCTGCCTGAGAAAGAAGATGGAAAGCAGAAAGTGTCTTGCTGCGCTCAAGATGGAATGTTTCGCAAAATAGATCAAAATCGAACTCTATGAGGCGGTCATAACCTTCTCCAATCGCAAGATGCATGAAATTACATGCCCGTTCATATATCAACCTTATATCATCGCGCGAGGGAAAAGATAGCTTTAATTTGCGTCTCAGAGTTGCTTTATCATTTTTGGACACAAGTAGAACTGCATACGATTTTTTGCCATCGCGACCGGCACGCCCGGCTTCCTGATAATATTCCTCCAAGGAAGGTGGGAAATCAGAGTGAACAACAATCCTTACATCCGGTTTGTCAATTCCCATACCAAATGCATTTGTAGCCACCATAATCCTTACAGCTCCATGTTGCCATGCATTCTGACGTTCTGTCTTCGTCTCATAGGATAGTCCTGCATGATAATAATCTGCCGAAATACCGGATGCTGATAAAAATTCCGCTATCTCTCGAGTCTTACGTCTGCTTCTTACATATACAATGCCGCATCCCTCGGTTCGAGAAAGAATATGGAAAATATCGTAGAATTTATTCTCAGAAGATCTTACGAGATATGAAATATTATCACGAACAAAACTCATTTTGAATTTTCGCGCATCGCGCCTAAATTCAAGGCGTGACATGATGTCGTCTGCCACTATTGGAGTGGCAGTAGCAGTAAGAGCAAGAACCGGGACATTAGGATGGAGTTTTCTAAGTTCTGCTATTTTTAGATAGGAAGGACGGAAGTCATAGCCCCATTGGGAGATACAGTGTGCCTCGTCTACCACTATAAGCTTCACTTCCAAACGTCTAAGTTCACCCAGAAAGAAGGTGTTTCTTAACTTCTCAGGAGATATGTAAAGAAAACGTGCACGGCCATTTGTAAGTCGCTCCCAAGCAACTCTTGTTTCTCTTACTGACATTCCGCTATTCAACATAACAGCTTTAATTCCCCTTCGTTTCAAGTTATCAACCTGATCTTTCATCAAAGAAATAAGGGGAGTGACAACCACAGTCAGACCAGACTCAAAAGCCATTCCCGGAATTTGGAAAGTCAATGATTTACCTCCACCCGTAGGCATCAGACCAAGAGTATCATACCCAGCCATGACACTTTCAATTATATCACGTTGAAGAGGACGGAAACTGTCGTAACCCCAGTATTTTTTAAGAATTTGTTCTAATTCCATACTCGGATGAGGCGGAAAATAAGTATAGGCAGAGTTAATCAAGTTCTGACTTGGATACTCTGATATCTTTTATCATCAATTGGATGGACTCAGTATTATGATGCTTGTTCTGTTCTATTGTATAGCAAATATCTATAGGCTTATGAGCATGTATGTGCTCAAAATAAGGAGCCATATTGAAAGCAATAGCCGAAATCACACGACTTGTGGAATTGTCTTCAAGTTCGAGCTTTATATGCTCCATATTTTTACCGACAAGCTTGGATGTTCCAAAATCAAAAACATTGCGTGTACGGAACACAGGTTTTTGATTGCCCGGACCAAATGGATTGAATTTCTTTAACCACGCCACGAGTTCGGGAGTAATATCAGCAAAAGAAATGTCTGCATCAATATCAAGCTGAGGGGAAAGTTGATTTGGCTGTATATGTGTAGCAACATATTCCTCAAACAACCTGCTGAACTCAGGAATATTCTCTTCTTTAAGCGATAGTCCGACTGCGTAAGTATGACCACCGAAATTTTCAAGCAGATGCCTTGTTGAGTTTACAGCAGAATATATATCGAATCCTTGAACCGAACGGCTGCTGCCAGTCGCCATACCATTGGCATAAGTCAATACAACAGACGGTTTATAGTATAATTCCGTAAGTCGCGAAGCAACAATACCTATTATACCCTTATGCCAATTCTTGTTGTAAATTACTATCGAACGCTTTCCATGAACAATATTTACATTATTCCCAATAAGTTCATTGGCTTCCTCCGTAATTTTCTTGTCAAGTTCTTTTCTATCCTTATTATACTGATCAATTTCAGCACCTCGTTGGTATGCATCGTGAAGATCACGGGTCACCAACAAACCAACAGCCTCCATACCACTTTGCATTCTTCCGGACGCATTGATGCGGGGACCTATCTTGAAAATCACGTCAGAAATCGTGATATCCTTATTTGTGAGCTTACACAACCTTATAATGCTTCTAAGTCCAAGATTGGGATTTGAGTTAAGGCGACGCAGCCCATGATATGCCATTATTCGGTTTTCTCCAATAATTGGAACGATATCGGCAGCTATACTAACGGCAACAAGGTCAAGAAGAGAATCAAGTTCATTGTGATTGCCGAGTCCATTGCTCTTTGCAAATCCTTGCATAAATTTAAAGCCAACTCCACAACCACTTAGATGCGGACATGGATAAGGAGACCCAGGCATCTTGGGATTAAGGATAGCTACAGCCGGAGGAAGTTCCTCATCGGGCACATGATGATCACAAATTATGAAGTCTATTCCGAGTGTCTTTGCATAAGCAATCTCATCTATAGCCTTAATGCCGCAATCGAGCACAACAACCAGCTTAACATCATTTTCAGCGGCATACTCTATGCTTTTGCGTGAAATACCATAACCCTCCTCATATCTGGTTGGGATATAGTATTCTATGTTGCTATAGTAGTTCTGAAGATATTTGTAGACAAGGGCAACTGCTGTAGTACCGTCTACATCATAATCACCATAGATCATAATTCTCTCCTTTGCCCCCATAGCACGGTTAAGCCTGTTGACCGCCTTGTCCATATCTGGCATAAGGAAAGGATCGTGCAAATCATCAAGGGAAGGGGAGAAGAAGCCCACAGCTTCATCCGGAGTGCTCACACCACGACGCAATAGCAACTCAGGCACCGGATGGATGCCTCCACATACCGGAAGGAGAGCTTCGGCTGCCTCCTGCTCCTTGTGCGTAAGTGGTTGATAGTTCCAGTTATTGCTCATGGTGAAGTGCTGTTTATGACAGATAGCTAAAGCCACATTCTGTCTCATATTGCAAAATTAATCAAAAAAAATCAAATTTGCAATAAAAACATGGCTGTTTTAAGCACCTACCATGACTCTTTATTCTTTTTTAACATTGCACCCTCCAATGCTGGTTGGGCATAAGGAGGGTGCAACAATAATATTTCATGTAAATTTCAGGCCTTTATTTAGCCTTAATGAATGCAACTATAGCTTTTGGAGTGAGTGATGAACCTCGCAGCAACATGGAGGATGCATATATTTTTCCACCTATGACTATCGAACCATAAGCGCACACATAAAGGACTATCAGAGAGAGGATACTGCACCATACCGGAACTTCTCCCGTAATAGCATTGACAGCACCTACAGTTGGCGACGTCAATGGGAAATATGCACACACCTGCGCAAGAATAGAAGTTGGATGATCCACGGCATACATACCTATGTACATTGATGCGAGAACAAACATCATCAGGATTGTAAGATACTGCTGGTTCTCGTTGTTACTGTCGGTCAAAGCACCACAAGCGGCAAACAAGGAACTGAACATCATGAATCCACCGACAAAATAGAGCAACGACCAAATCAATGTTTTCCATAGGAGAGGATGGAGAAGATAATGCCATGGAATTGTCACGTCGAAAACAATAATAAATCCTATTCCAAACAATATAAAGCATCCTGCCCAAAGAAGCACTTGAGTAAGACATATCAACGCAACACTGATAATCTTTGCTGTAAGCATGGTGCGCCCTGTGACGCATGTGGCAAGAAATTCCATTATGCGGTTTGTCTTCTCCTGACGAACCATCTGCATTATCTGGCTACCGCATACGAGCATAGCCATTGTCAGGATCACACCCACCATCATTGAGACAGCCTTGGCAGCTGTCATGGTTTCTTCCTCAGGAGTGATTCCGGTCTTATCGTTGATTGAATCCATGATAGACATAGTGGAAGAAGAGTCGCTCATAAGAAATCCCATGACAATACCGAACGCCAGCATAAGCAAAGGAAATATAAATGTCATTATCCAGAACGACTTTCGTCCTACAGCAGTCTTATATTCATTTATTATAATGAGTTTGAGCTTATTCATATCTAATAGGAGTCTATGTATTATTCTTTCGATGTATTTTCAGACTTCGGCTGCATGTTTTTAGCAACATTAGCAGTCTCGGATGTATATGAGATAAAAATATCCTTAAGAGATGGAAGCGCCTCTTCAAAATGAAGTATCTGGCTCTGCATGGCAACAGAATCAAGCACATCATTGTTGGTGCTACCGGCATTTCTTCTCAGACGATATGCAAATCCACGCCGCCAGTTTAGATTCTCGACACGTTCTATATCTGTTATGGCACCTCCCGAGAGCAGCAACGGTTGTGACAGTTCAGTTGAAGTAGTAAGAAGAATTGTATTGTCCTTATGCAATTCCTTAACATTTGTCATAGAATCGGCCACGAGAATATGCCCATGGTCAACAAGAACGATATCGCTGCACATTTCTTCAATTGCAGGCATATTATGTGAACTTAGGATGATTGTGGTTCCTTTTTCACGTAGGCGCTCAAGAATTTGCTGTAGAATCTGTCCGTTAAGTGGATCAAAGCCACTGAATGGCTCATCAAGGATAACAAGTTTTGGTTCGTGCACAAGGGTGCATATAATCTGCACTTTCTGCTGGTTGCCTTTAGAAAGTTCCTTCAACCTACGGCGTTCCTGACCTTTAAGATTGAAAAGTTCGAGATACTCGTTCATCACAGTGCGCAGTCTTTTGGGATCTCCACCTTTCAATTGTCCAAAATACATAATCTGGTCGGCCATTTTCATAGTATCGTAAAGACCTCGTTCCTCAGGCATATATCCTATATTACGAGAAGCATTTATGGAGGCCTCCTCACCAAGAATGCGTACACTTCCGGCATCGATTGTCAAGATTCCGTTTATAATTCTCAGTAGAGTGGTCTTACCGGCACCATTAGGTCCGAGGATGCCGCATATAGATCCTTCACTGATTCCGAAACTGACATTGTCGAGTGCCCTGACAGAACCAAAGCACTTCGTCAGATTTTCAACTTCAAGAATATTATTCATGATGGTTATTGTTATTTGTCTATCTAATTAGACGCATAATTTGAGCAAAAATTACACTTTTAGTAAATTATTTGATTTTTTTACCTATAGTGCGTTCTCCCATAGACTTTGCAAGGTGCCCGCGTTTTTCCATGAGTGCTTGTATCTCCAAAAGAATCTTTTGCTCCAACTCTGAATTTGCTCCCCCAAGCAAACTGTTGAGTTGACGCATTTTTGACTTGATGGTCAGATTCAACATTTCATTTTTCCATTCCATCATATTTCGAGGCACGAGGAGATGCATCCTGTCTAAATCCATCTTGCGTTCACTCACCGGATTATTCCTTAGGTAGATATTGCTTAGCGGCTGTTCTGAGTTAATTGCTTCATTTACAGTCCTCCTTACTTCATCATCGTGATGGCTCAACAGTTTCTGCTCTACAAAATACCTCGCAAAGTCAAAACTCCTATTTGCCATTTCTTCTTGAATTTGGTCTTCAAGCAATCGTTCAGCACGCCTGATCTCTGTCATATTCAGGTTTTTTGAAGCAATTTCATCATAACCTGCCTTTAGCATATCCTTTTTCTCATTCTCTATTTTAGCAAAGAACATCTCTTGCTCGTCGAAATATTCATCCTGAAGTTCTATAATCCTGTTGAAAGTCTTCGCAAACGCAGGAAAGGAAAACCAGATGCCTTCTTCCTGAAGCACATCGGCAGTAAATTCTGCTACATTAATCATACCTTGGCTTCCATCTTCAAATTCAACCTGACAGAAGTCGAGCATACCATACCTTATACAATTAAAAACCGCATTCCTTTCAAACGGGTAGAATGGATAATTCTCTATCAAATCCCGGCTCTTCGAAGGGCGAAGCTTCCTTTCAACGTCGGGCTGTGGATTTTGTTCCTGACGCTCAAGAATATCTATCTCGTTTGTCTGTCGTTGACGTCGCTGCTGCTCAATAACATCACCCCGAGACTTTTCCACAGCACTTTCTATCACCTGCTCACTGACACCAAGAATACGGCTGCATTCCTGAACATATACATTACGCTTAACCTTATCCGGAATATGAGCCAGTGATTTCACAACACTCTCGATTGCTTCAACTCTTTTTTGCGGATCGTTGCCGACATCCTTAAGAAGAACCTGAGCTTTAAACCTAATTATGTCAGTTGCATGATCGTTAACATATTTTCTGAAATTCTCAGGTGTATTCTCACGTGCAAAAGAATCCGGGTCATGCCCGTCAGGTAATAGAAGCACCTTGACATTCATCTTATGAGAAAGGAGCATATCAATACCTCTCAGGGAAGCCTTGATTCCTGCAGCATCCCCGTCATAGATCAATGTAATGTTGTTGGTAAAACGATGGATCATGGCAATCTGACCGTCGGTTAGAGCCGTACCGGAAGAAGCAACTACATTTTCCATTCCTGATTGCCACATTCCTATTACATCCATATATCCCTCTACAAGGAAACAGTTGTCTTGCTTAGCAATCTCGCTTTTCGCCTGAAAGATTCCATAAAGCTCATTGCTTTTCTTATAAATGGACGACTCAGGTGAATTGATATACTTAGCCATCCCTCCCTTAAGGTCACGACCTCCAAGCGCCACAACTTTTCCCGATGGATTCAGCACGGGAAAAATGACACGTCCACGAAATCTGTCGTAATAGGAACCCGGCTTTTTCTGCGACTCTCCAAGAACTCCCACAGAAACAAGGCTCCTTTTATCCATTCCTTCAATATCTGCGGCAGATGCAAGTGCATTTCCGTTGTCAGGATCATACCCGAGCCTAAATTTCTTTATTGCCTCATCTGTGACGCCACGCTGATAAAAATACTGAAGTCCTACCGACCTTCCCTCATCCGTGTCATGAAGAGCATGCTCCATTTTCTTGGTAGCCCATTCATTAGCTATAAGAAGGGACTCCCTTTCATTTAGTTCACGACGTTCATCATCTGAAAGCTCCTTTTCTTCAACCTTGATATTATATTTAGCGGCGAGATGCAACAGAGCATCATGATAGGAGAGACCTTCCTTCTCCATAATGAAATTTACCGGGGAGCCACCCTTCTTGCAAGAGAAGCAATAGCAGAAATTCCTTACGCTATTGACCGAAAAGGAAGGAGTCTTTTCATTATGGAAAGGGCACAATCCAACAAAATTACGTCCACGTTTGATAAGATGAACGTAATCGCTCACGACCTCGACAATATCAGCCGCATCGGTAATCTTTTGGACTGTAGCCTTATCGATCATTTAGGGTTTGGCAGACTTCTTACAGCAATTTTACGTATTTCAGTATTTCTTCAGCGGTTTTTTCACTAACAGGGACAAGAGGAAGGCGCAGTTCATTTTCCACAAGTCCCATGTCATGCAAAACACATTTCACACCTGCTGGATTCCCATCAACAAAAAGAAGTGGGATAAATTCACGATATTTATAGTGAAAATCAACTGCCTCGATATAATTGCCTTCAAGACAGAGATGCACCATTTCCGAGAATTCTTTCGGATAAGCATTGCCAAGCACAGATATCACTCCCTGTGCTCCTAATGTCATAAGAGGATAGGTCAAAGAGTCATCACCGCTAAGGACTGTGAAATTATCTGGTTTTTCCTTGATGATTCTCTGAATCTGAACAATGTTTCCGGATGCCTCTTTTATCCCTATTATTCCGGGCACTTCTCGTGCAAGTCGCAGTGTAGTTTCCGGAGTCATGTTCACACCCGTACGTGCTGGCACATTATAAAGAATTACAGGAAGAGGAGAAGCCTCGGCTATTGTTTTAAAATGGAGGAATATTCCTTCCTGTGGCGGTTTATTGTAAGCCGGTACAACCGATAATATAGCTGAGTAACCCGATAAATCCAAATTCTTAAGTTGGTAGACCACTTCAGCAGTATTGTTGCCGCCTACACCTAAGACAAGAGGAACACGGCCATCGACATTGTCTTTAACAAAACGAGTCACTGCTAATTTCTCCTCAGATGAGAGGGTAGGAGTCTCAGCAGTCGTTCCGAGTACCACGAGGAAATCAGCACCGTTATCGACAATATGGTCGATCACCCGCTTAAGGGCGGGATAATCAATTTCTTTATTTTTATCAAAAGGAGTGACAAGCGCCACACCCATTCCAAGAATATTTATATGTGCCATTGCAAATACATTAAAAGATGCTGAAATTAGTTGCAAAATTACTGATTTTTTTTGATTCAGCATAGAAAAAGCCAATTTTTTTATTAATTTTGAATTGACCTACTTTGCGACTCAATTCCAGAAACAGTCATAGTCAGCCAAAGGATTTAAATTTGAGGAGGGTTATTATTATGTTCTAAAAGTAAAGTATTCCCATCTTATAGATCCTCCACAAGATAGCTACAATATAGAATGTCAATTAATTTCTGTCCTTTCTAAGAAAAAAGCTTAAAACCAAAAGATATTGTTATGCTATGACAATGTTATTTAGAGCCCATCTCATAAAAATTTGAGGGCCCCTGGTGCGGTTTTGGGCGAGCATTGGAAACTTTTCTTAAAGTAAATTTGCATATTCACGAGAGAATAAACATCTAATATTAAATAATGACAATTAGCCTTAACTCATATCCAATTGAGATGCTCTGGTGGAAATTACCCAAAGCCTTCGCTGACTTGGGCGCTTTTCGGCTTTTGGCTCAATCACATAGCCCGCTATGCTCAATCGCTCAAAAGCCAAAAATCGCTCCAACCCAGCGACCCCAGGCGCTCTCAAATTTATGAGATGGGCTCTTAGAATAATAGTGTCCATACATTTATATTAACTTTTAGTATTTCCACCCCTCAATTTTTCATCCTCATTTTACATCGGGCGTATTATCAGATTAAACTGATGAGGACGGGCTGTCGTGATCTGCTGGTGGGAGAGTGGACCTCCCTGTCCACAGCTTGCTCCACCAAGGCCCGTCACTCCTGCATCAAGATGCAGGACAGTGCGGTTGCTAAAGGGTAGTTTGTAGGGATGATCTGAGAGAAGTAATTCCAACTCTGAGTAGGGTATTGCAGTCATAGACATGTTGGCCGGAGCTAAAAATTGAACCCCTTTGCCATTTTCACTAAGAGTAACCCATCGAATATCCTCATGATTGCCATTGCTTTGAGGACGGGTGAAATCAGTGAAATTATCTTTTACTGTGGTTGAATATTTTCCAATAAACTGGCTACTCTTCCGGTCGGGATAATTCTCAATCGGACCTCTGCCATAATATGTCAAATCTGAAAGATTATCCGGCACTTCCAATGTGTAACCAAGACGCGGTAAAATTACCGTTGAGTCATTAGCTGTGATCTCGGCCTGCAGACTAATCGTTCCGTCAGGATATACTGTCCAAATTTGATTAGTTACAAATTTGAAATCGTCGGGTCCAAACGGCCTGGATTCTGTTTCATCGATAGAATATGTGCCACGAGAATTACCATTATTTCCAAGCATTTTCCCGCCGTTTGGCGCTTGCGACTCAATAGTGAAGGAAAGAACGGCATTCCCCTTCTCGTCAGTGCCTGTTTTACTTTCCGTCACTTTATGCATTAAGTTATATAGACCTTTTTCAAACCAACTCTGATACACCCATGCATCATTGTTCATATAGGCTCTGAAAGCATCAAGCTGAGGCCCTTGTCCTGGGATAATCATATCCATATCTCCATAGCGAAGACTATGAAGAGTCCCTTTCTGCAAATCAAACACCGCTTCAAAATTACGGCCTGCTATCTTTTGCTTATCTTGGTCATTTATCACGCTCAAAGGATAACCCTCAGCAACCGCTTCTATATGGCCTGCACACATCTTCACAGGCAATTGCTCAGCCATTTGAATATATCCGGCATCAGCCCATGGCATATCTTTTGCCAGACGAAACTCAACATTCAGAAAATATTCTGAAGCAGCATCAAAAGAAGAATAGTTATATGGAATTGTGAAAGTCGCGGACTGGCGCGGAGCGAGGCCACCGTTTTCACTAATATTGACAACCCCATTGCATACTTTGACTCCATCCTTATAGAGTTCCCAAAGCACTTCATAATCATCGAGCGGAATAAAATAATTCTTATTGAAAATCTCAATAATACCCTTATTCATGTCAACCGGACAGACAGCTACATTTTGATATACTTTCTTCACTTCAGCGTACTGTGGTTTTGGAGTAAGGTCGCCGAAAAGGATACCGTTCATGACAAACTGTCCGTCGGTGGGTGTGTCGCCAAAGTCACCACCGAACGCAAGATACCTTGTGCTATCGGGAGTATAGTAATATAGCGACTGATCGATCCAATCCCATATTGCACCTCCCATAATGAAATTGGTGCTCTCGATTGCTTTCCAATAATCTTCCAGACCTCCAACAGCATTCCCCATTGAATGGGCGTATTCAGATATATGGAAAGGATACTTAACGTCGGATTCACCTTTGACGACTTCTTTTACCCAACCTATGGATGGATATTGGTTGGAGCCAATGTCAACGATATCGTTATTACGTTCATACTGAACGGGACGAGATGGATCGAACGCCTTTATTGCATTATAAGAACTTATGAAATTATCGCCCGGTCCCGCTTCATTGCCTAAAGACCATATCACAACCGACGGATGATTGACAGTTGAATGCACGAGCTCCATATCACGTGCCACATGCGCTGCTTCCCATTCAGGAACGCGAGACAGCGAAGCTTTGCCATAATAATATTCATGCGACTCGAGGTTTGCCTCATCTTCAAGATAGACGCCGTATTTATCAGCAAGATAATACCAATATGGATCATCCGGATAATGAGAATTACGCACATGATTGATGTTGGCACGTTTCATCATAAATATGTCCTTTTCCATTCGGGCGCGTGATAGACTATGTCCGGTTGATGCATCTGTTTCATGCCGGTTAACACCTTTTAGCTTGACCGGCTTACCGTTAATATAGAAATAACGTCCGGCAATGCCAAATTCATCTTTTTCTGATGGAGTGTCAAGGATTTCAACTTTTCTAAACCCAACGTATGTGGAAACTGTCTCAATTATCTTGCCTTTGCTGTCGGTAAGTTGCCCTACAAGAACATATCGCCACGGCAGTTCGGCACTCCATTTTGACGGCTCCTTTACCTCAATTATTGTCTTGACTTCTTTTTCTTCTTGCGATGCGACATCAAAAGCAACCGACTTCACCTCCACGTCATCCACCTTCTCATTATGATCGGAGTATAGGTCGCATTTATAGAGATAATAGTTCATTCTCAACCCTTTGGCCATTCTATCGGATAGATTCCTAATGTTTGAAGACACATCAAGTGTTCCATCCTTATACCCGCTGGTCAAATCGGGAATCACCACGAGATCCCTCACCTGAACCGGTGAGGTAGATGTCAGCGACACACTTCGGAAGATACCCGGCAATCTGAACATGTCCTGTGCTTCAAGAAAAGATCCGTCACTGTTTCTGTAAACTTCCACAGCCACAACATTTTCTCCTTTCACCAAGTAGGGGGTAATGTTGAATCGTGCGGCATTTCGCGAGTTTTTACTGAATCCTACATACCTTCCATTTATCCAAAGATAGAAAAAGGAGTCAACACCTTCAAAGTTGATATAAACTTCTCTTCCTTTCCAGTTTTCAGGAATAGCAAATGTACGGCGATATGAACCGACTTCATTCCGTGCAGCATAAGTTGTCCAGTGTTCCGGTGGTGTCCGCATGACTCCGCCACGCCAGTCGTCTTCCTTAACTTCATGCCAGAAAATTACAGGCTGATTCACATAAATAGGTGTTCCATATCGAAGTGAACCATCTTTTTGTATGCCAAATACATTCCAGTTGGAGGGGACATTTATGTCATCCCACTCAGACACATCGTATTCAGGTTTATAAAAATCAATAGGTCTTAGTGATGGTTCTTTGACCCAATTGAATTTCCAATCTCCGTCGAGCGAAATCCAATATGTGCTGTTCTCAGGAAGTACCTTACGGGCTGATTGGAGATTGTGGAAAGTATAGAAAGTTGCCTTCGGTTGCTCTTTGTTGTAAGCCAAAGAATCCGGCGATTGCCATTCATGTCCACCCGGGGCGGTATCATTTCCACTAAAGAACCCTTTCAGTAACGGCGAACCATTTGCTGCCAATGCACACGACACAACTAATATCGATGCTATATTATAATTCTTTGACATA
>CAYQXG010000031.1:0-30573 GCA_964421525.1 uncultured Sangeribacter sp.
CACTCGCCCAAAACCGCCCCGGGGCTCTTAAAATCTTTATGAGACGGGGTCTAAGTGCATAATCTCCCTTAACAAGATAACGGAACACTCCGCAAAATAGTTGCGGAATGTTCCATTTCATTCTACATTGTTATCGGGCCTCTGTAGCGGATATTAGCCGCGGTGCTTGTGAGAGTTATCACATAGTCATTGCCGTCTATTTCCACCACAATAGTTCCATCTGTCACATTCACGCCCGACTCCTGACCATCGACACGGGTCATCCAAGCCGTACCCCAGTTCTTAAAGTCAATACCTATACCCCACAGGTCGCCCGGATCATAACCCATGGCGAAGTTGAATGGTTGCATGGCGGTGTTGTCTGCCGGTGTGTAGGTGCCTTGAGCCAGCGTACCGTCTGCAGAAAAAAGATCAATCTTCAGATAGTTGCCGTCGCCCGACACATCGGCACCTCCCCATGCATTTGGAGTCAATGATATTCCATCTGTTGCAAGTTGAAGCGAAAGAACTGATTCGTTGACTGAGGCAGAGAGGAAATTGCTTATTTCAATATATTCAACAGGAGTGTCGTCACCACCTTCACCGGGCATTCCTTCTATTGTGCCCTTGAATTCAAAGAAGATGCCATCCTTGTTGTAGGATATCGTATATTGGCCACCTTGACGTTCCACTTTGATATCGCCATCTTCTACATGCTTGGCAGATGTAGTACCATCAACAACAGTCCACCAGCAAGTGCCCCAATTTTCAAACATTATTCCGATTCCCCAGAGGTCTCCCGGATCCCAACCCTTACCGTAGGTCATAGAAGCCATGGCAGAGGCATCAGCTGCCGAATATACTCCCGGTTCAAGTGTTCCGTCGGTGCTGTAGAAATCAACTGCAAGGAAATTACCGTTGCCGGAATACTCTGTTTGGAATGTAGCCGGATTGAACGAAGAGCTGACATCAGCAGATGCAAGCACAAGGCTGATTGAATTGGTGCCGTTAGGATTATTATCACTATAGCTAAGACATTTAGTAAGGGCTATGGGTTCAGGATCCGGCTCATAGACCAATGTTCCACCACCATGAAGGCGGATCACATTCCCATCTTCAAGCCATGCCGTACCCGACAAAGTGTAATTGTCACCTTCCTTAGCCACAATCACCTGTCCTCGGCTGATTGCTTTGGGAGTCGAGCCGTTAGGTATGAATGATGAACCTCCATTGCCGATAATATAATTGCCTTTCTTTACTTCCCCTGCATTTGCCGGAGTGAACGCTGCTGCGGAAAGGAAATAAGAATCCCCTACAAATTTCATATTGAGCACATCACCATTGGAAGATGAGAAATTTACGTCAAACACGCGCAGGCCCTTTTCTATCTTTTCTACACTGATACTCTTGGCGGAATTGAACTGACAATCATCCGGTGCCTTATAGATACCTTGCAGGTCATCAATAGCACTCTCTGAGCATGATGCCGCCCCCAATAACAGCGTCATCAATATATATTGTATTTTTTTCATCTTATCTTTAGATTATATGATGAGACATTACCACCCTGGATTCTGGGTGATGTTTTTATTAAGACGAATTTCTGTGCCCGGATAAGGAAGGAGTTCATGCTTGCCCTGCTTGAAACCGAAATTGTTGGCATCAGTGTTGTATTTCACATAATTGACATTGCCATTTGAATCAAGCACCGGACACGACACTCCTTGATTCTTCAATCTATCGTAGGCTATTCCCCATCGGATCATGTCCTGATAACGGCACCCTTCTCCACAAAGCTCAAGGCGTTTCTCATCCTGGATATCCTTTAGTGTGCAACCTGACTTGGGAGTGAGACGTGCACGAGACCTGACCTCATTAAGATATCTGTCGGCCGATGTCTGGTCTCCGCTTGCGAGTGACGCCTCAGCTGCAAGAAGAAGCACCTCGGAATATCTCATCCAACGGGCATTTTGATGACAAACCATTCCCATAAATCCGGCAGCATCCGGCTCATAGCGCCATTTCCACATGAAGTAACCTTCATTGATGATTGTTGCACCTGTTTTGACCGATACGCCAAGGTCAAGAATCTGGTCGTAGGTCTTCATTGTCTGTGTCAAACGGTAACCGTCAGCTCCTTCCACTCTTACAAAGTCGTCATAAAGGTTCTGTTGCGGCACTAAGAATCCCCAGCCATTGCTATAGACCACATTCGAGGTTCCAAGTTCAAGTCTATCGGTACGCCAATTGATCATAACATAAAGCATATCAAAATTGTCCCATTCGTTATTGGGGTCGTTAACCCGGTTACTCTCGAACATTGATTCACAGTTATGTTTGTTGTTATACCCCCAGATGTCGCCATAGTCACCATCATACAGACGATATTTTCCGGAATTGATTACTTCCGCAAACTGATCTTTGGCATCTTTATTCTTTCCTTGCCAAAGATAGGCTTTCCCTAAAACCGCCTGGGCAAACTGCTTTGTGACACGCCATGTGTCACGATCATCGGCATTGGTCTTCTCAGAAAGATCTCCCGAAGATATAGCCTCTTTGAGATCAGTCTCCACTAATGTCCAAAGTTCCTCAGCAGTTCCATTGGGGCGGCTGTATTCACTCGCTTCCAGCTCATGATCAACCACAGGTGGATTACCCCAAAGTGTAGTGAGCTCAAAATAGCTCCAGGCCCTAAGCACCTTTGCCTCAGCAACTGCACGTTTTTTGATTGGACTTTCAGGACTGACATGGCCTAATATGACATTGGCTTTGTAAATTATCTGATAGTAACTTTCAAACATACCCTGAAGGAACTGCTGGTCGGTTCCGAAAGTGAATTCATTCAGCTGCTCAAGATCCGCATTGTCGTTTCGGCTTGCTCCACCAGCCCAGAAGTCATCTGTCAGCATATTCTTACCAAGAACATAATTATAGGATAGGCCACGCATTTGCAGATACATGGCAGCGGCTGCACACTCCGCCTCCTCATCCGTCTGATAATAGGTTTCATAGTTCAGAACCCCATGCTGGGCGATATCAAGCTTGTCCTCGCATGAACTGAATGTCATGCCCAATGCCAGAATCGGAAGTATATATGATATTTTTTTCATGATTGAAGATTTAGAAGGTTAAGTTAACACCGATAACCATTTTCTTTGATGTAGGATATGAGCCTTTGTCAACACCTAAGCCGGATCCGACACTTGTCACCTCCGGGTCAAATCCTTTGTATTTAGTGAAGGTGAAATAGTCCTCAAGCGAGAAATAAACTCGCAGATTGTCTATGTAGAATCTATTGAGAATGTTTCGTGGTATTGTATAACCAATCTGCAGTTGCTTGATCTTAAAATATGAGCCATCCATCACCGAAGCGGAAGATGTCATATATTTATCCATCGAATCCGCACCGGCTCGAGGCATTGTTCCATTAGGATTACTTTCCTTCCAACGGTTTTCTGTGAAATATGTCAATTTATTGAGGGCAAAATCCGAACGATTGAGGCAACTGTAGATGTCATTGCCTTGGGAGCCGGTGCCGAATGCTATGAAGTCTATACCCTTCCAGGCTGCTGTCAGTGTGACACCGTAGGTGAAATCAGGAAGACCGCTGCCTATCATGGTCTTGTCACCATCTGTAATGTCTCCGCTGCCATCAAGATCAGCAAATGTCGGATTGCCGGTCTTAGAGTCAATCCCGGTGTATTCATATCCATAGAAATACCATGCTGGCCGTCCTACCTCGAAGCGGGTTATGGCGCCGTAGGTATGGAATGTAGTTCCGTCGATAGCGTCAAGAGTGGGATGAATGTAAGTTACCTTGTTTTTCAATGTTGCAAGGTTTGCCTGGATGCCATAGTTGAACTCCCCTACATGATCATTCCATCCAAGTTCAAATTCAAATCCTGAGTTCTTGATATTTCCGGCATTTACAGGAGATGCTGTGTTGCCCACAACTGTTGAAGGGGTGATACCGGTCACAATCAAGTCTTTTGTCTCCTTGTTGAACCAATCTACGGTCAATGTCAACCTGCTTCTGAGGAAACGGAAATCAAAACCTATGTTCGTCTGCTCCAAAGTCTCCCATTTCAACTCATTATTACCTGTGGAAGATGGAGCGTAGCCGGGCAGATAGTTGAAATTACCATCAATAGGATAATTACCTGTTGATCCAATTACGTTGGCATAGGAATAACCACCAAGCGAGGATGTGCTACCGTTGCGTCCCCAGCTGGCACGAAGTTTCATCATGTCGAGCCAATTGCGGGTGCTTTCCATGAAAGTTTCCTGAGAAACTACCCATCCGAGTGAGAAAGCAGGGAAGTAACCCCAACGTTTGTTGACAGGGAGCACCGACGAGTCGGCGGCATCAGCACGAAGTGACACCTGCGCCAGATACTTGCCGTCATATTCATAATTAAGACGTCCGAAATATGCCAGTTTACGAAGATAAGATGCTTCGCCACCGCTGAGCGATTTTGATGCCGATGCATTGGCGTAGGCAAAATACCAAAATAAGGGGTCGTCTTGCTTGAAACCTATGTCATTATCATCTCCCTTCATAGAGCCGGAAACTCCGAAAGAGCGGCTTTGGCTGTAGCTCATGCCAAGCATGGCTCCAACGGTATGCTTTTCTGCAAAGGTCTGATTATAGTTAAGGAAGTTTTCCCATTGATAGTAGACCGGTGTTGATGCGCTCGCATTCACCTGAAGATAAGTCTGTTTTTGAGTTGAATTGCCATAGTAGTCGTGGCTCACTCCATAAGATTCATTACCCGACAGACGATAACCGAGGCGCGAGGTGACTGTCAGTTCCTTTATCGGTCGGAAATTGATGTAGGTGGTGCCGTTAATATTGAATCCTCTACTCTTTGAATCTGAACGATCTCGCATGATGAGTGGATTGGGATTCTCAGAAGTCACATAAGGAGAAATTCCGTAGTAATTGCCCTTACCATCATTCAGAAGATATCCATAGGCTGAGGAATCGAGCACACGGCGCATCTCATCGGTCATGTCGTCGATGGTATAAGTTGGCTTTGTTAGAGGATCCATAGTGAGTGCCGACAGCATGAAGCTTCCGTATTCATTTCCTTCTGCAACAGACTTAACATTGTAATATTCTATCTGGTTGTTGGTACCCACTTCAAGCCAGGGCTTGATATTCCAGTTTGCATTTATCATGCCGCTGAGTCGCTGGTAGGTGTCGGCATTGCCTCTGACCATACCGTTGTTGTCCATATATCCAAGCGAAAGATACAATGAATTGCCATCTTTACCGGCTTGAAACGTAAGATTGTGACGTTGCATGTGGGAAGTCTCAAATGCAGTGTCAATCCAATCTGTATTGGTCTTGAAATCCCAGTTATTGTAGATGATATCTTCCGAGATTAGTTTTGCCTCCGTGTAGTAGTCAATGTATTGTTCGGAGTTCATCACGTGTGGCACTTTGCCGAGTTTCTGGGAAGTCCACTGGAAGTCATAGGTGATCTTTCCATTGCCTTTTCCCTTTTTCGTGGTAATCAGGACGACACCATTTCCGGCAGCCGCACCGTAGATAGCAGCAGAAGCTCCGTCTTTCAAGACCTCCATAGATTCTATGTCGGAGGGATCAATGCCACCGATATCAGAAGCGATACGTCCATCCACCACATAAAGCGGATCGCATGAGCCATTGGAAGAAATACCGCGGATACGCACCGACGGGGACGCGCCCGGGCGGGCTGAGGCTGAGAATACGTTGACACCTGCTGTCTTTCCCTGAAGCGCCTGTTCGGCACGGGTTATGGTTCGGTTCTCCATGTCTTCAGCCTTCACCTGCGACACGGCTCCTGTGAGTGAGGATTTCTTTTGCACGCCGTAGCCTACTACAACCACCTCATCGAGAAGAGCATTTTCATCGGTCAAGATGACATCCATCACATTGGAACTCACTTTCCTTTCCTCTGTCTTGCAGCCGATGTAGGTGAACACCAAGGTTTGACCTTTCTCTGCCATAATCTTGTAGCTCCCCTCAAGATCGGTAGCTGCTCCCTTGTTGGTTTCCTTGTTCAAGACGGTGGCGCCGATGAGTGGCTCACCACTGCTGTCGGTCACTTTTCCTGTGACCTCAATCTGCGTCTGTGCAAACACTGCCGGAATCATGGCAAGAAGGCACCAAATAAGCATTAGTGCGCGTTTGCAAATTAGTTTTGTCATAATGTAAGGTATTAGAGATTATAGTTTGGTATTTGTAAATCCGGACACGAATTCGAGCAAACGGCGGTCGTGGTTGTGCTTAACCTCCGGGGTGACATCCCACCACATAGTGGCGCCATTATCCTTTGTATATTGCGGCCAGCCTTGTCCCGGATTGCCAGTGCGGGCAAAATCAGTCCAGGCCTGGCTCATCTTGTCGGCCAGTTCGATTGCCTCGGGACTGCCGCCTGTCATCGATGCATGGACGTCCGCATTGTTGAATACGAAAGGAATCTCCATGCAGTGTGTGCTGCGGAGTGCTCCGTCGAGCACCGGTGATTGCCAAGCGAAGATGTAGACATAGACCGGTGCATCCCCCTGCTCTGCTTTTATATCGGCTTGCTTCACTGCTCCGGGACGGAACACAAAGTCAGTGTCAAGTAGATCCATATCTGTATGATTTGGATAAGCCTCGTCAAACGCAGCGATATATTCGCTGACTGAATCGCCATAGGTTCTTGTAAGCATCTCCTCCACTTTTTCCCGGCTCAGATTGCGTAGTTGCGGCACATAGACAGAAGCTGCAAACTCATTGAGCGTCGTACCGATTATCATCGGTACCTTGGCGCTTACTGCCGGTGCACCATTGATATAAGGTTGCTGAGGGATAACTTCTCCATCCATATTGGGTGACCACCCGAAAAGTAGTCCCGGGGTTTTCCCCGTCTCTTTTGCATAGTCTTCCTTTGCTTTGGCTATTGCCTTATTTCCGGCTTCGAGCAACTGCTCGTAAGGGATCTCGGAGAGTTTTTCAATATTAGAAGGGGATATGTTCAGTTCATCAAGAAGAGCCACCCCGATTTGGCGTGAATATTTCGGTTCGGTCACCTCGAGTGTTGAACCGCTCTGAACAATTGCCTTATGGAAAAGACCCTCTGCTGACGGCATTGCTGTCAACACCGAAACCTTGCCTCCGCCACCAGACTGTCCGAAAATTGTGACATTGTCGGGGTCTCCTCCAAAATTTGCAATATTATTCTTCACCCATTGGAGAGCCGCTACTATATCAAGCATACCGACATTACCTGATTGTGCATATTTTTCTCCATACGCCGACAGATCAAGGAATCCGAGCACATTGAGACGATGATTGAGAGTCACTACCACAACATCTCCTTTTTTAGATAGATTGGTACCCTCATACGATGGCAGCTCCTGACCGCTTCCCGCTTTATAGCCTCCTCCATGTAACCATACCATAACAGGTCGCTTCTTGCCGTCGTTGATACCGGGAGTCCATATATTGACGCGCTGGCAATCCTCACCGGGATAACCGTCGTCCCAATCAAAGGCAAATGCTGTTTCATCGCTTGCCCAGCCGGAACGCTTTTCCTGTGGAGCTGTAGGGCCGTAATGACGCGAACTTCGGATACCTTCCCATTTGTCCGGGGCTTGCGGAGGCATAAACCGTTCTGCCTTTGCATAAGGAATACCCTTGAACACTACGGTTCCGTCCTTAATATACCCGGCCACCTTTCCACATTCTGTCTCAACAATGGCATTAGATGCTGATGCCAGAATGTCTGACCCATCCTTTGTCGATGCTACATTCGATTTCGAGCCTGAACAGGAACTCATCAGCAGTGCTGTGACCGATACAATGAATAGAATTGATTTTTTCATGGTGTGTTGGTTGTGAGTTAGTCTTGGTTTTTTAGTTTTGTTTCTGTCGCAAAATTATCGTTAAGTCCACAACCATACGTTTCTTTTTTGTGCTAAAATATTTCGGAAATTCTCAAAAATAACTTTTTAAACAAACAGAAAACCCCTTTCAAATTTGTTCAATTTGTTTCGTATTTGTAAAATAATCACTTTTTATGCTTTTATTTGCAATAATTTACACATTCGTTTTATAATTTGAGAAATATTACCTATATTTGCAAATCGTTAATTTCCGCATCATGAAGAAATTGCTATCCATCCTGTGCCTGCTGGCAATCTTTCTTGATTCTTGCAACAAGAATCAGGAAAAACATTCCATTGATGACAACCCCTCCATGATTGTTGCTTCAGAATTGTCTAACCAGAGAATAAACGCATTCGCAGAAGATTCATTAGGGCGTATCTGGGTAGGCACGTTCAGAGGTTTGAACAGGTTTAATTCCATAGATTATCACCAATATTTCTGCACCGACAGTTGCATTGATCTTCCAGATAATCAGATTATTTCTCTTCTAAACGATTCGCGCAATCGTCTTTGGGTTGGCACGATTAATGGGATTTCCATTTACGACAACAATGATCATTTTCGTCCTATACCTAACAATAATCCCGCAACATCATACAATCCCATCCAGATTTTGGAATCCAGAGATAAAAGGATATTGGTAAACCATGGGACTCACCTTGATGTATACGATGAGGATAAAGGTGAGTTCATAACGGCAATCCCCTCCCTATCCGAAAACTTCATAACAAATTTGCAATGCTATTTCGATCGTCGTAATAAATTGTGGGTGATCGACAGCAAGAGCATTAGATGTTTTCGACCTGACACCTATCAACAAATTTTCTCCACCCCACTTCCGGCCCGGGTGCAGACCAACTATATGGATACCGACAACGACCGCCTCTGGCTTGGCGGTGATGGCTATCTCGGTATATTCGACCTTCGCAACAAAAAGATGGTTGCGCTGCCTGAAACTTTAGAAAAGCATCCATCTGTTTCTGACGCAAATATCACCCAGATCCACCGCTATGAAGAAGGCTACTGGCTATTCAATACGTCCAACAAAGGGCTTATCGTCTATAACTCCAATGCCGATCGCGTGTGGAAAGAAGCCGACCCCGGATTCCCCTTTAATCTACCTGATTTTAAAATCGAAAGGTTTTTCACAGATTCAAACAAAAACTTATGGGTCGGTTCCTACGATCAGGGGATAGCTATTATCAATAATTACCGCCGGGAGTTTAATTCAAATATAGCCTTGCATAATTTCATAAGTCGCCGCTCAATCAACTCTATTGACAACGACAAAAATGGGAATATCTGGATGGCAACTCTTTTTAATGGTTTAGAGGTCTTCAATATCCTGACCGGAGACGCCGTCAGCGTTGAACTAAGTGGAATTTCCGATGGGAACAGGACACCGCCTGCAATCACACTGGTGAAGGTTAGCCGTGATGGACATCTGTGGCTTGCTTCGCTTCTAAAAAGCAAGGTTTGGCGTTGCAGCTGGAGCAACGGCAAGCTGAATGTTGAGAAAGAATATAATGTGCCGACACCAATATCGATTCTCGAAGATTCACGAGGCGCCCTATGGGTTGGATCGGGACAAAAATGGCTTTTGAGATATAATAATACCACCGATGTTTTCGACGCTGTTGAGATTGGTCATGGACCGGACAACTTGTGCTTTGTCTCAGGTCTTGCCGATGCCGGCGACAAGATTTACGTAGGCGCATATATGCGTCCGCTTATGCAGGCAAAATTTGAAAACAACAAGATAGTTGTCGACACTGTAAACATAACCGGTTGGGATAAAATGATATCACGTGGCGCTTTCATGCCCTCAGATATGCTCCTCGACAGCTTTGGAGAGCTATGGATTGGGACAGTCGGCAATGGTCTTATCAGATATAACCCCGAAACCAAGCATTTGTCACACATATCACTTCCATGCACGGATATCGCAGCCATTGAGGAGGACAAGACCGGAAATATCTGGGTTTCAACCCAATACGGACTTTCGCGCATCATGCGAAATTCGGGACGCATCAAAACTTATTATGCAAGTGACGGCATTGGAGGCAATCAATTCTACGACCGTTCCTCAATGATATTGCCAAACGGTCATATTATGTTTGGAGGCACGCACGGTCTCACATCCTTCAACCCTATTGAAATAGGTATCAAACGCAAGGTGCCATTGGTACTTGAGGATTTAGAAGTTCACAATTCCCATATCGACCCTTTGAAAAATCCTGAAATAATTGAAAAGGAATTGGGTAATGCCAAGAAAATCAATTTAGGAGTGGGACAAAACAATTTCAGCATCTCATTTGCTGCTCTTGACTATGCTTCATTCGTCAAGCCGCGCTATTCATTCATGCTTGAAAACCATGACCCATATTGGATTGAAGGCCGGAATTCTAATGCTGTGAGCTATTCTAATCTGCCAAGCGGAGACTATATCTTGCATGTTCGTATATTAGACGATAGCGATACTGTCATTGGGGAGGAAATCTCAATTCCAATTCATGTGAAGGGAAACCCGTGGACTTCTTGGTGGGCGTGGACTATCTACATTTTGGCAATCTTGGCAATAATTTATTATGTTTTGATCCATGTCCAAGGATTGCATCTGAAATTCAAGTTGGAAAAGGCTACAGCAAAAGAGCCGGAAACATGCGAAACCGAACCGGCAACTCTCAGTGCCTCAGATCAGAAATTCCTGCATGAGTTGCAAGATCTGATGGAGACTGAGATAGCAAACCCAGACATCGACGTAAACCGGATAACAAAAATGATGCGAATATCGCGCACCAAACTCTATTATAAGGTGAAATCCCTTACCGGTCAGAATCCGTCAGCCTACTTTAAGAATTATAAACTTGAACATGCAGCCATATTGCTTAAAGAAGGGAAACATACCGTATGGGAAATTGCAGAAATGACAGGCTTCTCCACTACGGCCCATTTTTCAACAAGCTTCAAGAAGAAATTCGGCAAGACCCCTACCGAATTTTCCAAATAGGTTTCTGTTGCAGATAAGAGTGTTAAAACTACCTCCCAATAGCTCGTGATGATTTCTATAGCGGATTTCACTATATATTATATGAAGCCAACCATTTTGGGGTAAAGTCACATCTAATTTTTATTATTCCCCAAAAAATATTAATTTTGTAAAAAATTGGCTGTAATATGAGCAAATTAGATTTAGTGAGGCTTCGGAAAAGAGCAGGAATGAGTCAGCGTGAACTTGCAGACCTACTGCAGGTACGCCCAAGTTTTCTCTCTGCTATTGAGAATGGTAAAAGCCGGCTCCCCGATGAGAAATTAAGCAAGATAAAGGAAATCTTCGAAATAAACAATCTTGATGATTACATGATCGACGATTGGGCAGACACGGTTGTGCCTCCACATACTCATACTTCAGATGAAAGCGATGCAATAGCTCAGCTTCTAAATCATTTTCACGATCTTGCTCATCAACGTAATAAAGCAAACGGGACTTCCGATACGGAGATGGAAGCCCGTATTGATTATCTCACAAAAAGAAACGACCGCCTGTCGCAGCGTGTCGACGACCTCCGTGATGAAGTAGACTCTTTGCGTGTCGAAAACCTTAGACTCAAGGAACTCCTTGTTAAAAATGGTATTTCTTATTGAGCCAATCGTTGATTGTCAATCATGTGGAAGCCGGACTTCCACAATATACTCATCAGCAGTTGCAGCCAACACCTTGGCGCTGTAACCCCAACATTCCATCATTTCAGCCAATATGTGCGCAGGAGGGAGATGATCACTTTCCGACTTTCGCTCATGGTGGATATTGTTGATAAACTTCTCATCTGAAGGAAATGCTATGACAATTACACCATCCGGATTCATATTCATCTTGAAAAGCCAACCGATAGTATCTGCCGGAGCATGAAGATGCGGATAGACTGAATATAGCATAACAACATCATAGACTCCCGGAATCTGTTCCTCTTCAAAATCAATTTTCAGGAACTCTACATTCTTTAGGTTTCCATATTTTTCTATAGCACGCGAAAGCATACCTTCCGAAAGATCTATTGCTGTAACGTGGCCTTCAGGTCCGACCATTTCACTAAGATATGGAACAAGCACACCTGTACCGGTACCAAGATCCAGCACCTTCATTCCCTCTTTAATCTGTAACTTTCCAAGAATTGACCTGATCCGCTCCGGTATAGACCGGATTTCATTGGCATCCCATGAGGGGGCAAGTCTGTCAAAAAAGTCTATTTCAGATTGTGTCATTCCAAATAAAGTTATTTTTCAGTGAATTTTCCACAAAATTAACTAAATTTTACCAAATATTCAAAATATTTCATTAATTTTGTGGTCGATTTAATATTTTCAATATAACCCAAGATTATGAAGAGAGAATTATTCCATATCATTCCTCTGATAATAACTGCCGGGATGATGGAGGCGGCAGAGGTAAAAAGAGACACTGTCAATTTAAATGAGGTAGTTGTGACAGCACCGTTGAAGACTGACGTGGATTTGATTCCACTGAATGTCACACAGGTTACCGCCACTGAAATCGAGAAATCAGGTGAGAGCTCGTTGCTACCTGTATTGGTCAATAAAGTTCCGGGATTATTTGTAACTGAACGAGGCTTTGCCGGTTACGGCGTATCAGGAGGAAGCGCCGGTACTGTCAATATACGAGGTGTAGGCCAAGGCAACAAGGTGCTCTTCATGATCGACGGTCAACCACAATGGGCAGGTGTGTTCGGACATAGTCTCGCCGATACTTACGTAGCCAACGGAGTGGAGCGCGTAGAGGTGGTGAAGGGTCCCTCATCATTACTTTATGGCTCTAATGCGATGGGTGGATCTATCAATCTTGTCACCAATACACAGAAAAAGGATGGGTTGACAGGCCGTGCCCGCGCCATGTTCGGCTCCTATAGCACACAAAAATTCGCCCTATCCTCTGGCTACAAGAGAGGAAAGTTCTCCGCCACACTTTCCGGCCAGCTCGACCGCAGCAACGGAAACAGGGCAGGAAGCGCATTCTGGCTTGCCAACGAATTTGCTCAGATGAAATACGCAGCATCCAATCATTGGAATGTTGCCGGCATGCTCGACCTTACACAGAGCCACGCCAATAATCCCGGCACAATTCAGGATCCTTTGGAAAATATGTGGACTGATATTTCCCGTGGTACCGGTGGAATTTACATAAAGAACATCTACGACAAATGCGATGGCGGTGTACAGGGATACATAAACTGGGGGCGCCATAACGTTGACGACGGTAATGCCCCCGGCACTACCCCTAAGGATTATCTCTTTCATTCCACAGACTACAACATGGGCTTCACCGCTTATGAGTCGCTCTACCTTTGGAGAGCCAACGTACTCTCGGCAGGCATCGATTTCCAACATTGGGGCGGTCATGTCTGGAACACAAGCAAGGAGGATGAAACCAACCGCTCATCGGAGTCACGCCATCATGTCAACGAGATAGCAGGCTATCTCATGATGCAACAAGGCTTCTTCAACGACATTCTCAACATCAACGGTGGAGTGCGTCTGCAACACGGATCAACCTACGGTAATGTCTGGGTGCCTCAGGCCGGCATCATAGTCAAGCCCGGACGTGCCTCACAGATAAAGGCGTCTTTCAGCAAAGGATTCCGTTCTCCAAACATCCGGGAACTATATCTTTACCCACCTGCCAACCCGGATCTGAAACCTGAGTACATGCTCAATTATGAGATTGGATACAGTCAGCATTTCCTTAACTATAACCTCATGCTCGGAGCTGCCATATTCTATATAGACGGTAAGAATATGATCCAGACTGTGCGCATCGACGGACGCCCACGGAATGTAAACACAGGAAAATTCCACAACAAGGGATTTGAGATTGAAGCTGCTTACAACATACTTCCAAATCTTCAGGCAAGTGCATCATGGTCGTATCTTCATACAGATTCCGACAACCTATATTCTCCCAAAAACAAGCTGAATGCTGAACTGACATATTCACCCGGAGCTTTCAGTTTCACCCTTGACGAAATGAGCATCTGGAGCATGAAAAACGGGAATCCTGACGGCTCCGGAATAAACTATTCACTCCTTAATCTTCGCGCGGCATATACGCTCGGTACCAACGTACCGGTGACCCTATCCTTAAAACTGGACAATATCTTCAATCAGCACTACGAGATTATCTATGGTTGCCCGATGCCCGGAACAACTCTCATGGGCGGCGTTGAATTTAGGTTCTAAAATTATACTGAATAGAAAAAACAGGTTAATATCATTTTTTTAGATTATTGAGATGAAAGCAAGATTATCGCTGCTTTATTTCCTTCAATTCGGTGTCTGGGGGTGCTATCTGACATGTTTCGGACAATTCTTAGGTGCCGGTGGACTGGGAAATAAGATTGCATGGTTTTATGCAGCAATCGGCTTAGTGTCAATAATCACACCCACTCTCTTAGGACGCCTCGCCGACCGTACCGGGCGTCCTGAGAGACTTCTTGCTATCTGCCACCTGTTGGCGTCAGCCGTAATGATGGGTATGTGGCGCTACGGTATGACCCATCCTAATCTTGAATTCAAGGTTTTCTATCCTCTCTATCTGCTGTTTTTGGCGATGTATATGCCTACTATGGCACTTGCCAACACAACTACATTTAGACTGCTGACACAAAATGGTCGTAACACCGTGACCGCCTTCCCATCTATCCGAATATGGGGAACTGTTGGATTCGTGGCGGCTATGTGGTTTGTAAATTCAGCCTACTGGCACGACGGCACCTTAGGATTCACACTCAGCGACAGTATTGACACAGGTCATCAGCGATTTCAGTATAACGCCATGCAGCTGCTATGCAGCGGTATACTGGGAATAACAACAGCAATTTATGCCATCTCCCTTCCGAAATTGGAAACAACGACTCCAAATGGCAATACACAGAAGAGCACCGGATCATTGGCACAATCGCTGAAAATCATGTTTGGGAAACGAGAAATTGCACTGTTTCTGATTTTTGTGATATTTAGCGGTGTATGCCTACAGATATCAAATGGATTTGCCACTCCATTCATAACTCATTTTTCAGGTATAGCCCAATATGCCGACTCATTAGCGTCGGGCAATGCAACCATGTTGTTTTCTCTCTCGCAAATTTCAGAGGCGGTGTGCATCCTTTTAGTTGGTATTTCCATAAAATGGAAAGGAATCAAATGGGTATATGCAATAGGGTTGTTTGCCTGGGCTCTCAGGTTTTTAATGCTCGGCACAGGCAATCCCACATCAGGACTATGGCTTTTAATCGGGTCGATGCTGGTCTATGGCGTGGCATTCAACTTCATAACCATTGCAGGACACATCTACATACAACAGGTTGCTCCGTCCAACATGAAAGGCTTTGCTCAGGGACTGATGATGTTCATGAGCAACGGCGTAGGCGCAACCTTCGGCACATTGGCAGCCGGAGCAATAGTCAACAAATGGTGCCGATGGCAAATGGTAATCCTTCCAGATTCTGACACTTCGATGCGTCTTTTCATGGGCAACTGGACCTACCCTTGGCTCATTTTCGCCCTATACTCTTTCCTTATCCTTATTTCATGGTTACTTTACTTCAGAACAAGCAAACAAAACCCTTACAGTTCTCAGCAGGAATGACAGGAAAACCTTGAGACAGCATTGCTGCAGAGCGAGTCAGTTTCATGTTAAAGATTGGGTCTAAAACAAGTATATTCGGAACCTAAACGAAATCATAAAAATATAGTCGAAACAACTTCTTTGGGAAGAATTGTTGCAGTTCAAATAAATTTTAGTAATTTTGCAGTGCAATCAGGTGAATCAGCAAAAATTTGCTGACGAGAGGGAATCCGGTGTGAGACCGGGACAGTTCCAGCTACTGTGAAGCCTAACAATATCTGCCATGAATATGGTCACTTCCATTAGGAGGGAAGGCCGGCAAGATATAGGCTAAGTCAGGAAACCTGCCTGATAGCACATTTTGACGAGATTATTTCTGGAATAAAATAATTAGTTATGCATCAGGATTCTAACCAGCCAAGTACTCTAATTGCAAAAATTATAATGGTAACCGGTGGGCAACGCAGCGGTAAAAGCGTGTTTGCCGAAAATCTTGCACTAAGCCTGACAGAAAAGCCCACCTATATTGCTACTGCCAAAGTAATGGACGATGAGATGCGCCAAAGAGTGGAAAAACACAAGGAGCGCAGACGTTCTCATTGGAATAACATTGAATCCCCTCTCGATATTGCCGGATTAAAATTTTCTCCAAATGAAGTGGTGCTCATAGATTGCCTGACATTATGGACTACAAATTGGTTTTTTGAAAAAGACGAATCTGCAGACGAGACATTAACCGAAATTAAACGACAGCTTGATCTGCTTAGCAATGAGCCGTGCACATTTATAATAGTCACAAATGAAATCGGCCTCGGTGGCGTTAGCGGGAATGCGCTTAAACGCCGGTTTACAGACCTTCTTGGATCAGCCAACCAGCATCTTGCATCTATCTCAAAAGATGTATATATGATTGTATCCGGCATACCGGTAAAAATCAAAGGTTAATCAACCTATTCAATGCGCCCAGTCGCTCAGTTCACTAAGCCTATCACTCCGTAGCCGGACTGACTCAAAACTATCTCACATTCATATATTCATTAATTTTCATCAGCAACTTATATGATTGAATTTAATATAAAATCTCTCGACAAGACGATAGAGAAAGCCATTATTGACAAGATAGACAATCTGACCAAACCCAAAGGCTCACTTGGAAGATTGGAGGAACTGGCACTTAAAATCAGCCTTATTCAGCACACATTGACACCCGAACTGCGTAATCCGCACAATGTGCTTTTCGCAGCCGACCATGGGATAATAGAAGAGGGAGTCAGCGTGTCGCCTAAGGAAGTGACATGGCAGCAGCTCAGTCATTTTTCAAAGGGTGGGGCCGGCATAAACTTCCTATGCGACCAACATGGATTCAAGCTGGTGCTTGTTGACGCCGGAGTTGATTATGACATACCCGAAGGACACGGGATAATTGACATGAAAGTGAGGAAAGGGACAAGGAATTTCCTCCACGAGCCGGCAATGACAATAGAAGAACTCGAAATTTGTATAGAACGCGGTGCTGCAATAATGAAGGACATATATGCCTCAGGCTGTAACGTCGTAAGTTTCGGGGAAATGGGCAGCGGAAACACATCGCCGTCTGCCATCTGGATGCATCTCTTCACCGGAATAGAACTTCAGAAATGCATTGGTGCCGGTGCAGGGCTTGACAATGCAGGAATCCGACATAAGTATGAGGTGCTGTCAGAGGCCGTCTGCAACTACAAAGGGGATGACGACCCCAAGTCAAAGATTGCATGGTTTGGAGGTTACGAAATGGCAATGGCAATGGGTGCAATGCTTCAGGCAGCCGAACTTGGGATGCTCATTATCGTTGACGGATTCATCATGACAAGTGTAATCCTTGCAGCCTCGCAACTCTATCCGGAAGTAATGGATTATGCAGTGTTCGGCCACCAAGGAGATGAAAGCGGACACAAGCTGATGCTTGATGCGATGGGTGTCAAAGCCGTTTTGCACCTTGATCTTCGGCTGGGCGAAGGATCCGGAGCCGTTTGTGCATATCCAATTCTTGAATCAGCTGTGCGTATGATAAATCAAATGGATTCTTTCCAATCAGTTAATGTAACCAAATATTTCTGATGAAACGCATAGCCGCTGCCCTTACATTATTTACGCGTATTCCGATCTGGAAATGGTGTGAGATTCCCCCCTCAGCCTATTCTACAACTGTAGTGTATTGGCCACTTACAGGCTGGCTCACCGGAGGAATCACAGGGGCTGTGATCTATTCGCTTTCCCTTATTATCCCAATGCTTCCCTCAGTCATAGTAGCCTTGGTGGTCAGACTGCTTCTGACCGGTGCACTACATGAGGATGGACTTGCCGATTTTTGTGACGGACTCGGAGGTGGGCACGACAAGGAGAGTATCCTGAGAATCATGAAAGACTCCCATATCGGCACCTACGGGGTGATCGGGTTGATATGCTACTTCCTTCTCATGGCAACATTGCTATCATCACTTCCGCCCCAAGCAGCTTCATTATCCATATTTGCCGTAGATCCTTTTTCAAAGTGCTGTGCCTCGCAGGTCACAAACCTTCTGAAATATGCGCGTCCGGAGGGAGCAAAAAACAAAATCTCATACGCAAGGATGAACGTATGGCAACTTCTTGCCAATGTCTTATTTGGGTGCCTTCCTCTACTTCCTTTGGCAATGGATTGCCCGGCTTTAATATTGAGCACTGTCCTTCCGTTGTGCAGTTTCGTAATAATGACCACAATGATGAAATGCCGGATAGGTGGCTACACAGGGGATTGCTGCGGAGCCACTTATCTGGTGTGTGAACTTTCGATGTGTCTTGGAATTGTAATTATCTATTGTCTATGAAACTTGTATTGATACGCCACACCTCTGTCGCTGTTCCCAAAGGTGTATGCTATGGTCAAACTGATGTGCCTCTTTCCGAAACCTTCCCTAATGAAGCCTCCGAGGTCAAGAAAAAACTTGAGAAATACAATTTCGACAAAGTATTTTGCAGTCCCCTATCCCGGTGCGTAGCTCTCGCGGAATTTTGCGGTTATCCTGATGCCGTAAGAGACGAACGCCTGAAAGAATTGAACTTCGGAAAGTGGGAGATGAAATCTTATGACGATCTTATGGGGCCGGAACTGCAAAAATGGTTTGACGACTACATTAATACAATACCGCCTGAAGGTGAGTCCGTGATGCAACAACAGCAGCGATTCATAGACTTCATTGATTCCCTCGGCAATAAAAAAACTGATGCCACAATCGGAATTTTCACTCATGGAGGAATCCTGATCAATGCTCTCGTGGCAATTGGAGGCAAGAAGTTTGAGGATGTTTATAATTCTATCCCTCCATACGGGTCTATAATAGAATTAGACATCTGAATACCAACGTCAGCAACACCATGCAACATTCAACCTTACGATTAATTCTGATTGCCTGCACCATATCGCAATAAGAGAAATCACGTTCCGTATTACCGATATAGGGTTTATAGACACTCTCTCCAAAGTAGTCATGGGTGCCTCCAAAACGGCAATCCAGAATGCCGGCCAGAGCCGCCTCAGGGAATCCGCTGTTAGGGCTTGCATGTTGTGAACCGTAATGAACTACAAAGCCGAACAATCCTAATTTCCCGCTGACAAGAAGCATGAGCAGAGCTGTCAGACGCGCAGGAATGTAGTTAGCAAAATCATCAATGCGTGCCGCCACCATGCCGAACTTCCGGTATTTTTCATTCCTATAGCCAATCATGGAATCAAGGGTGTTCACCATCTTATACGCCATCATACCGGGCACACCGAGCAGCGCATACCAAAACAAAGGGGCTATCACACCGTCGCTAAGGTTTTCTGCAAGAGTTTCAAGAGCGGCAGTCTTGATTTCCTTTGGTGAAAGATTGTCCGTGTCGCGCCCTACTATCCTGCCAACCTGACACCTGCCTTTTTCAAGGGAGACATCTACCTCCTTGAACACCATCCTGACCTCACGGATGAGAGTTGTGCCCGCGAGGCAGAAGAATATCAATATTGCCTGAACTGCAATATTTATCAATAGATAGGGAGCGATTAGACTTAGCACTCCCCACGTAAGCAGATATACCCCGCATATCAGGAAAACTGCTGATAGACCACCTTTGAGACAACGATGGGCTCCTTTATTCAGATTATGCACGAAGAAGCTGATAGCTTTACCAAAACCCACAACAGGATGTGGCAACCACACAGGATCACCCAACACGATATCCATTAACCAGCCCAATAACAGCGGTAAGCTTAAGATTATGAAATCCATTCCTCAATAGCTTTTATAAGTAAATCATTTTCATTTGGCGTCTGGGCTGCAATCCTGAAATATCCTTCAGAAAGACCTTCAAAATTGGATGCATCACGTATCAACAATCCATACTTATCCATCATCCATAATTTCAACTCGGATGCAGTGCCATGTGGGAGTTTTGCCAATAAAAAATTACAGTCCGTGTTCTCCACGAAAATTCCTAATTCCCGGAAAGCATGAGAAATACGCAATGCCTCAGAGTGAAGAAAATCAGCATCAACTACGTAGTCATGTCTATTTTCCAAAAGATAATGAGAAGCTTCTATAGCTATGGCATTCACTGACCAGGGCATCTTCAGACAACGAATTTGATTGATAAGATCTCTCGCACCAATAGCATATCCAATCCTCAGTCCGGGCACCATAAATTGCTTTGTCAGCGAATGAAGCATGACTACATTGGAGCGTGTCACGACATCTTCAACAGAAAGAACAGCCTTCACCGAATAGCATGCGTAGGCTTGATCGATTATGAACACAACCTCTGGATAACGGTCTATAATTGCAAGCAATTCCTTTCTTCGCAATACCTGTCCGGTAGGATTGTTAGGATTGCAAAGCCAAACCATAGTTTCCTCACCGTTAATCTCGCATAATGAAGTTGCGAAATCAATTGAATGGTTGAATATCGTGCAAGCATCCTGATACTCCCTGAAAGTAGGGATGATGATTTTCGACCGTCCTCCTGAGAATACATGTGCAAGCAAATATATAGCCTCGGTAGCACCATTTGTGACAATGACATTTTCAGGAGAGACTTCATGTATCAATGCAAGCTTGCACTCGACACTCAGCGGCTCGGGTTCAGGATAGCTGCCAATTATGTCGCCCCGCAAGGAGATTTGAGACATCAATCCTGAATGGTCGGCGGTCTGTGGAATATTAGTGCTGAAATTAACCTTCACCCTATTTCCGAAGCGAAATAGGTCGTCGCCATGGCCTTCAATCATCTTTGCTCATGATTTTATATAGTTTGGGTAGATCAATATAAGTCCTCAACCAATCTGCCAACAAATCATATTGCACATCCTTGAAAGCAGGGTAATCAAAAACGTCTCTATTATCCTCCTTCAAGAATGGTTTCAAAATAAAATCTATCACCGCTGCATTGTCAAGAATCCCATGCAAGTAGCTTCCGAAGCATCTTTCATCTACCATACACCCTTCACGCGATCCATCTGAAAGAGAGATGAACGGGAATTCGGTTTCCGTCTTGCCCATGTGAATTTCGTAACCATGGCAGATTCTTTCATCACCCATGAATCTGAAATCGACCTGACGGGTTGTTTTCTCAGAAGTCAGGATGCTTCTTGCGGGCAGCAATCCAAGGCCGGGCAAAACCTTCACCTCGCCTTCCACACAAAGAGGGTCTGCAACTTCCTCGCCCAATATCTGATATCCTCCGCATATCCCCACCACAGTCTTTCCTTTATCTCTGGAGTCACAGATTGCCCTTGCCATTCCTGATTTCCTGATATAGAGCAAATCGGAAATAGTGTTCTTGCTTCCCGGAACAATCACAATGTCGGCATCATCAAGATCTTCCGGATCTGAGGCATAAAAAAGATTCACGCGAGGATGGCGCTCAAGCAAATTGAAATCAGTGAAGTTGGAAATATGCTTCAGAAGCACCACAGCAATATTGACCTTTCCTTTTGCGGCATTGTACTCTTTTTTTGCCAGAGAAACAGAATCCTCCTCATCAATATGAATATGGCTTGCCATCGGGACAACACCAAGCACCGGCACCCCGCAGATCTGCTCCATCATTTTCTTTCCTTCATCAAACAAACGGAGATCTCCACGGAATTTATTAATGATTATACCTTTGATACGTCGCTTATCCTCCGGTTTCTGCAGCATGATTGATCCGTATACACTTGCAAAGACACCACCACGGTCTATATCCGCCACAAGGATCACATCAGCATCTGCATAGGCAGCCATCGACATATTGACGATATCGCCGGAACGGAGATTTAGTTCAGAAATGCTTCCGGCTCCCTCCATCACAATAGGATTAAACCGTCGGTTCAACCGGTCGAAAGCCTGATGTGCAATCTTACGCAATTCCTCCTTCCCGTCATTCCTGAAATACTGGTATGCATCCTTATTACCTTCCGGTTTGCCGTTTATGACAACTTGAGAGGTATGCAAGCCGGAAGGTTTCAGCAAGATTGGATTCATATCCACAGAGCATTCTATCCCTGCAGCCTCTGCCTGAGTTGCCTGCGCCCGACCAATCTCGAGACCGTCCGGTGTGGCATAAGAGTTTAGAGCCATATTCTGGGCTTTAAACGGTGCCGGGGAATAACCGTCTTGTTTAAAGATGCGGCATAGGCCGGTAGCAATAAGGCTTTTCCCAACATCACTTCCGGTCCCTGCCAACATCAAAGGTGATAGCTTTTTCATTTTGACTTTCTTTTATAGCCGAATTCCTTCCAAATCTCTTCCTCAAGTCCGGAATGCTGCAGTTCCCACCTTGACATTACAAAGAACAAGTCAGACAAACGATTGATATATTTAAGAATCACTTCCGGAACCTCATCGCTTTCATTCAGGCTCCAAAGCCTCCTCTCAGCCTTTCTCGCCCCTACACGCGCTTGATGAAGCAATGAGGCCAAGGGAGTGCCCCCGGGCAAGATGAAACTATCGGGAGGAGTACAATCGGAATTGATAGTGTCTATCAAGTGCTCCGTCTGTTCCACCAGATTGTCTGCTATTGAATTTGGATTTATTCCCCGCATGTCGCCACGTGTAGCCACTATGCTCATTATGGCCATGATATTCATCTGGATATCGCGTAAAAAGCCTTGCCATTGATGATTTTTGGATAGCGATGTCCTTATCGTACCGATATTAACGTTCAATTCATCAAGGCATCCGTTAGCCTCAATTCTTATGTCTGTTTTTGGAACCCGTATTCCTCCATGAATGGAGGTAAGTCCCTTATCGCCTGATCTTGTATACACTCTTCTCATTTGTCCCAAAGTTTTAGTATATCAGTTTCCCCCCAATATAGATGTGTGTAGCCGGCAATCGTATTTTTATATCTATACACCTGAGTGTCAACCTTTGAACCTCTTGCATTATACTGAATAGCTATATTATCAACCTCATTATGACTACTTATATGTGAGTAATGAAATTCATGACCACGTAATTCCAATGACGGAAATTTTACCGTGCGATAACCCAACGAGAGGGAACTATTTTCCATAGAAGCATCCAACGGGAACACCCCGCACATCTCATGCCCGTCTACTTCCCTGCAAAGATAGATCAAACCACCACATTCCCCTAATATTTTCCCTCCCCTTTCGGCAAACTCCCTTACACCGTTCCTCATTTCTTCGTTCTTCTCAAGCTCTGAAGCGTAAAGCTCCGGATATCCACCCGGGAAATATACTATATCGGCTGTCGGCAGCAGTCTGTCAGCTAAAGGGGAAAAGAAACTGACTTTTCTAAAGGTTCCAAGATTGACAGGATAGATAAAACTGAATGCCTCATCCCTTGCCACCGCAATGTGAAGATCATGAAAATGAGGAATCGTCACACCGATATCGTTGATGCCCGAGCTCTTTGTTGCTGCAAGTAACTTATCTATATCGACATGGCTATCAACCTCATCAGCAGCCAAGTCGATAAATCGGTCCATGTTTTCCTTTGATGAAAGAGTGAGCCCAAGATGGCGCGATGGTGTGCGAAGTTGAGGATTCTTTTTCATGTAGCCGAAACATTCCACACCAATGTCTTCACAGGCTTGACGCAAAAGTGAGAAATGGTGCTCTGAAGCAACCATGTTAAATATCACCCCTGCTATCTTCACTCTTGTATTGAAACGTGTGAATCCTAAAATAATGGCAGCTACTGAATAAGCAGAGGTCGAAGCACCAATCAGCAACACCACCGGAATCTCTACAGTATGAGCTATCTCAGCACTGCTCCCTTTCATTGCATCATATCCATCAAAAAGTCCCATAACACCTTCGACTATGCTGACATCGGAAGAATATGAATAATGATTGAATAATTCCCTCACATGCCTTTTGGAGGCCATAAACAAGTCCAGATTTATTGATTGTCGCCCTGCGGCGATTGTCTGAAACTGAGTGTCGATATAATCAGGGCCACATTTAAATGGCTGAACACTCAGACCGCGACGGCTAATAGCACGCATGAGCCCGATCGACAAAGTGGTCTTGCCACTTCCTGAAGAAGTTGCCGCTATCAGAAATGCTGATGATCCATGCCTTGTCATATCTTCTTTCATAACCGGAAATCTACTTGACTACATATTTCTAACCCTTGATTATTAATCATCTTTATCAATAAGATGCTTCATATAATCAAAATCTATTTTAAAAAGACCATCCTTGGCATCAAAACTGATTCCGGGGCGAAGAAAGTATTTTTCAAGAGCGCCGGATTCAGCCAATTCCGAGTGCGTACCGGTTGTTATACCCATCTTCCTGTCGATAAGCCAAATCATATCGGAAAGTTGAAGAGCGATATCCAGATCGTGGGTCGACATGAAAATAGTCTTCTCAAGACGGTGCGCAAGTGAATAAAGGAGCAACATAATCTCCACCTTGCTCGGATAGTCAAGGAATGCCGTCGGCTCATCAAGAAATATAATGGGAGTTTCTTGTGCAAAAGCCTTTGCAATCATAACTTTCTGACGCTCCCCGTCGCTAATGCCCTGAACAAGGTGCCCGCGCAGATGTTCTATTCCAACCAGAGAAATGGCCCTGTCAATTGCTTCGTGGTCTTGTGCCGATAACCGTCCCCAATAATCAGTATAAGGAGTCCGGCCAAGTCCGACAAGGGTTTCAACATCCATATTCTCAACAAGAGGTTTTTCAGTAAGCACCACACTCATGCAGCAAGCCAACTCCCGGCTGCTATAGGATGAGAGTTTTTTCCCCATTATCAACACCTCTCCCGCCAAGGGCTTCTGAAAGCCGGCAAGTGTCCTCAGCAGAGTTGACTTTCCGGCTCCGTTTGGGCCAAGGAGACATGTCATAACTCCTCCCGAAAGCCTTGCATCGAGAGAACTTGTAATCACCTTTTTCTTTCCGTGAGAATGGTATCCGGTGGTGAGTCCTAATGTCTCTATGGTGAACGTTTCTTTCATCTCTTATCTGTCTCTTTTAATAAGCCGTTCCTTGAAAATCACGTATAATATTACCGGGACTCCGATCAACGGGGTCACTCCATTGAGAGGGAGAACCACATCTTCCGGAAGTAAACACAGTAGATTGCACAAAAGACCTACGGCAGCCCCGGTCAGAATGCATCCGGGAATTATGATGCGATGATCAGCATTGCGAAAAATCATCCTTACCACGTGAGGCACTGCGAGACCAATAAATGATATCGGACCACAGAAAGCAGTGACAACAGATGTCAATAATCCGGTTGTGATCAAAAGCATGTTGCGCACCCTCCTTGTGTTGATGCCCAGATTATGGGCATAGTTCTCGCCCAAAAGAATCACATTCAACGGTTTTGCCATGAGTATAGATAAAACCAGCCCAACTCCAACAGTCAAAAGGAAAAGCGGCAGCTGCTTAAGTGCCACTCCATTGAAATTTCCCATTCCCCACATTGCATAGCCATGTACTCCTTCAGCGGTTGAAAGAAAATTCAATAGTGTTATTGCCGAAGACGTCAGATAGCCCACCATTATTCCGGCAATCAGAAGCATCAGGTTGTTTTTAAGCCATACGGAAAAAGACAACAGAAGAGCCATTATCGCAAGGCTACCCATGAATGAACCGATCAGAATTGCCATATAACCGCCCCAAGAATATCCGGCAGCAGAGACAGAGCCTCCAAGAAACAATATCACAAACGCCACCCCGAGACTTGACCCGGATGTGATTCCCAATATAGAAGGTCCTGCCAACGGATTGCGAAAAGCAGTCTGCAACATAAGCCCGGAGACTGTGAGTGCCGATCCTGCAAGCACTGCAGTTACTGCCTGAGGCAAACGGCTCCCGATAATTATAAAACGCAACGGACCTTCCGGATCGGCTCCATTAAACAGAATATCCGCCACCAACCTTGGATGAATATAGACTGATCCTATAAACAGGTTGAGAATGAACAAGACTACCGCAAGCAGCCCCAACAATATAAATCTGAATGAAGTCATTGCATCTTATGATAATATACAGGGATTTCGTCTTCACCCAACAATCCCGGATGCATGAATATTATCATGTCTCTGAGAATCCTGTCAGGATGAAATGGGGTATCCTCATAGAAATCTACGTATCTTGTATTACATCCGTAGACATTCCCCTCCCTGAATGCCCGAAAGCGAGAATTTACAGGCGCATCTTTTGCCAGTTCCGCCAAATCCTTCTCTTTCTCCTGATTGTAACGAATGAACCACACTTCGGCATCATGAGCCATTCCAAGCACTTTTTCCGGAGCCAACGGCACACTTCCGGCCTGGCGATAAGAATCAAATGGATTGTGTCCTCCTGCATCTTCTATAAGGCGGCCGATTGTTGATGGTCCACCTGGGACATTCCATACCTGACCATAGCGCTGATCAATCAATACCGACGGACGGGAATCAGCCTCGGAAGCAAGTGCCTTGAGTCGCAGATATTCCTTTTCTGTCTCTGTAAACATTTTTTCCGACACATCTCTCTTACCAAACAAAAGCCCATAGAAGCGCACCCATTCAGCACGCCCCAGCGGGGAACTCTCCATATAATCAGCACATTCAATAATAGGGATTCCAAGTTCTCCTACTTTGGCATACTTGTCGTTGTTCTCAAATGGAGAAAGCATTATAACCTGAGGACGCAACCTCAGAATTTTCTCGAGGTCAGGACTAAGGCTAATGCCACAGTTGGCAATCTGGCCTGATGCAAGGCGAGATTTGAGTTCTGAATTATTTACATATTTGGCATTGCATATCCCACCGATTGCATCAATGCATCCGAGTTCACATATAAGGCTGTTATGAACAGTTGAATAAACCAGAGCGTTGGTGACCGGGGTCCGAATAATCATTCCATCCGGAAGGTTCGCAGGTAGAACACTGTCGCGTGGCACAAGCAGATATTTCTGAAGAGTCTTAAGCGTATCCCAAGGATTTCTGACGGTCACCTCAGTAAAATCCGGATTCTCCTCAATCCTGAGGTTTTCTGCATATTTTAGTTTTATTTCATCGCCCGATGCATCATCATAATAAGAGGCGTGGCCTCCCCCGCATGAAGCGAGGAAAGCCACAGGCCCAAGGGCCAAAAGGGCAGCAAGATAGAGGAAGATCTTGCCTATATTCATTAGAAACCTCATTTTATCACTTTTTTATGTACAAAAGTCACTGCACGTGCACCTACGCCACATTTTATCCTTTTCTTGAAGGTTCCATCATGAGCATAGATATTGGCATAGCACGGTTCACGATATTGTGCTGCTCCTGCCTCACTCAGAGTATAGGAAAGAATCACTATGTCTCCTGCAACCGGATCGACTGCAATGGCATTAGGGCTATCCACCCATGAATCAGTAGACTGAGTCTGCTTCACAATATCCCCGGTAGCCTGAAGGGTAGTGACATCATAAGTTTTGAAAGTCATATCCTCACGGCTTCCACCATAAGGAGCATTAATTATATAAAGGGTGCTTCCTTCCACATCAATGATTGTGCCCGGAGCCACATCAACCACGTCATTGCCAACAATTTTCTTTACCAATGAAGGCTTATCATCATAATTACCCTTGCAGATAACAAACACATCAGTACCATTAGTAGCTATATCTGTTGGATTCAAAACCTTATTGATATCCTTAATTTTTGTTTCCGAGAATGATGCGAGATCAATAATTGATATGGAACTGTCAGGATAGCCCAACTTTGAATTAGATCCGTCAGAATTTGCTACATAAAGCTTATTGCCCCCTATTCCGATTTGATCAGGATTCGGGCCTACCTTTACAGAAGCCTCAACAGCCATGCTCACTGTGTCAATACGGCTGACATAGCCGGTATACATTGAAACATATACCTTTCCGTCCTTTGCTGCTATTGCCCTTGGATTGATGGCATCTCCTTCCGGTCTTATTGTCTCAATAATCTTCAAGGTGACGGGGTCAACCACCCAAATAATATTTGAACCATACATGCAGATATACATCTTTGAGCCATATACGATAGCTTTCTGAGCTCCATCGCCCAATGCAATGCCGTTGGCGGCCATAAATGCATCCTGCAAAGGATCTGTTGCAACTTCTGTAGAATAGTCATAAGATGTCAGCGAAGCCGGTATCTTGCCCGATTTGTTTCCGCCATTAATAGTGTAAAAGCCGCTTGCCACATCCACCACCTCGGGAGTTGGATCATCGTTGCTGTTGCATGCTGCAAGCCCGAAAGCAAGCAAGAGAGAGAATAAATAAATGAACTTCTTTTTCATAATTGTATTACTAATTGGTTATTAATAATTTTAATCTTATATCACAGTTGGAAAGAAACAGCAAATCGGTAGGATCTTCCCGGCATAGGATACGATGCCACAATCTCATATTGGGTGTCAAGTATATTTAGAATATCAAGCCTTAAATCGAGACTGTGACGACGTATGGCAAAACTCCTCATCAGAGACGTACCTAATTCCATGTATCCCTTTATTCTCGTGATCGGCAAATTCGAATTAGTTCCGTACCGGTCGCTTGCTCCGGTTGTTTTCAACACTACATCGACCCAAGGATTACGCCATGTCAGCGAGGCCGACCCCGAATGAATCGGGGTGTAGGCCACCTGTTTGTTATAGTCAGGATCTGTTTTTGCTGTGCGGGGTTGCACTCGCTGAAGACTATAATTGCCCGTGAATATAAGATTATGCTTTCGAGAAAGAGCAAAAGTAGCATCTAAATTAGCATCCAATCCAAAGGCCCTCACTTTCTCCAGATTCGTCATGGTCCATATAAACATATTTTGTGGAATTGCCACAATCTTATCCTTAACATGGTTATAATATCCGTCTGCAGTCAGTGAAATTGCGTCGAGTCCTATTGATTTCAAGGCTCCTTGCCACGTGAGGCCAATATTGAATTGATGTGTGTCTTCCGGACGTAAGGAAGTGCTTCCCATTCGATAATAGTAGCTTTCATTGAATGTCGGCATCCTGAATATATTCTTATAGGAAGCCCTGACAAAGAAAAGACGTCCTTCAATCGGACGAAACGAAAGGCTTAAAGATGGCGATAGTTTTTGCTTGTCGGAAGCACTCTTGCCTTTCTTCACCTCGTTATCATATATAGAATAAAGAATACGGGCAGTGACAAGCAACCAATCATTCTTGAATTTGGCAGCTACTGACTGCAAGACTGAATTTCTTCTCGGACCAACTGTAGCGATATCATTGCTTGTCAGGTTATTATGGAAATAATCAGCGGCATAGCTCAGTGCCACCTGACTGATTGGGGTATAGAGCAATCCTCCGGAGACATATAGCTCGCGCTGGATATAATTCTCATCGTTGAAGCCATCAGTGTATTTACCGTCAACCTCATGATAGTACGTGGCATCCCAATTAAATTTTGCAAGCATCCTGAAAGAAAGATTAGGAAGCAAATTGTCGAGAAAAGTCATCTGACCGAAAAAATTACGGTCATGAAGGGAGTCATCGCTCTTTGGATTATACAAAACTACGGGCCCGGGAAGTTGACGGGCATTATCGTAGAAATAAATCTTTCCATCGAGCGAAGAAGACCGGGTAAGTCGCCATCTTGCATTGACCTCGCCATGCGCTGAATTCATGCGACTGTTTGATCTGCGTTCACGGGTGACCAGTATTCCGTTGTAGAGCGTGAAGGGATAATTGTTTTTGGCATGAGTGTATTCCCCTATAGCCGAGAATGAAAACTTTTCGGAGATAGATTTCCCTATCTTCACGTAAGGGTTCAGCAGGCCAAAAGATCCGACCCTCATCTGGGCGGTGAGATGAAATGACGTGTCATCAGAAGAGGGGACAGAACCCGTATTGATCGTGATCGTTGCTGCAGAAGCCGCGGTTTTTGCAGGGGTGAAGATCTCGTTGTTGTCACCTATCACCAAAGAAATCTCATCAACATTGTCGAGAGAATACCGGGATAGATCTATCTTGCCACTCTGGCAATCACTAAGCACTACCCCATCGTAGACAACACCGGTATGAGTGGTTCCAAAGCCACGCACAGAAACCGTCTTCATTCCACCGGCACCACCATAATCCCTGATATTGAGACCGGGCAAGCGATGAAGCGCATCTGTAAGGTCAGTCACGCCCATAAGTTTCATCTTCTTGTCGGTCAATTTGAAAAGAGGCGAAGAACTCTTGACATCTTCCTTCAACCTGTAGGCGACTACATCAAGATCGTCAAGGTTGCTATACAAGCTATCCGGTTGTTGTGCACTACAGGCAAAACAACCATAAGAAAGACACGTGCCGATAACAAACAGACACAATATTTGCGCTGAAAACTTATTCATATATGCCTCTTTTTCCTCGAAAGAGCAGTTTAACATATCTACTCACAACCTATGTTGGAGGAAACGGCAGGTCTTCGGACTTATTCCGGATATTCGGTTCGCCTTCCCATCATCCTTGCCAGATGACAGTGGCTTTATGCTACCGAATTCCATTTATTGGAACTTACCGCAGCGGGACTGTCCGGGATTCTCACCCGGTTCCCTATTAATG
>CAYQXG010000032.1:0-28972 GCA_964421525.1 uncultured Sangeribacter sp.
ACCGCGACAATCCGGAGCTCACAGAACGTTTCGAGCTTATGGTCAACGGCAAGGAACTCTGCAACGCATATTCAGAGCTCAACGACCCGATCGACCAATACGAACGATTTGTAGACCAGATGAACCTTGCCGACAAAGGCGATGACGAAGCCATGATCATCGACCATGACTTCATCCGTGCACTTGAATACGGCATGCCACCGACATCGGGTCTCGGAATTGGCATGGACCGTCTCACAATGCTTATGACCGGACAGACGGCAATCCAGGAAGTGCTGTTCTTCCCGCAGATGCGCCCTGAGAAAAAGCAAGTGAAAGGTGAAGCAGGAGAGGAACCTGAAGAAGAAAAGGAGTGATCATGTGCCAAAGTGGAAACATATCAAAAGTCGCTGTGCTGGGAGGCGGCAGCTGGGCAACCGCTCTTGCCAAGCTGCTCCTTAAGAACTGCGACCGCATTGGCTGGTATCTGAGAAGCGAAGACAAGATAGAGGAGTTCCGCAAATACGGCCATAACCCCTCTTATCTGACAGATGTCAGCTTCGACACCGACAGAATCGACTTCTCGGCCGACATCAACCGGGTGGCCGCCGATGCCGACACTCTCGTTGTGGCAATGCCCTCCCCTTATTTCCTTCCCGAAATAAGCAAGCTCACAATAGATATCACCGGCAAGAACATCGTGTCGGCAGTCAAAGGTATTGTGCCTGACCGCAACATGATCATAACCGACTATTTTGAGCAGGTTTGCGGTGTGCCAAGAGGCAACATGCTCGTGATCGGAGGTCCTTGCCACGCTGAAGAAGTGGCACTTGAGCGCTTGAGCTATCTGACCATAGGATGCCTCGACACAGAAAAGGCACGTCAGTTTGCCTCTCGCCTCGCCTCCACCAAGATGAAGACAATCATCTCTGACGATGTTGACGGAATCGAGTATGCTGCTGTTCTGAAAAACGTGTATGCCATTGCCGCCGGCATGGTCAACGGTATGAAGTCGGGAGATAATTTCATGGCTATGCTCGTGAGCAACGCAATCAGGGAGATGCGCAAGTTTGTCGACACCATTGCCCCAATGCCACGTGACATAGATCGTTCCGCATATCTGGGCGACCTCCTTGTGACTGCCTACAGCAAGTTCTCACGCAACCACAACTTCGGTTCAATGCTTGGAAAAGGCTACAGCGTGAAGGTGGCGAAAATGGAAATGAGCATGGTGGCAGAAGGATATTACGGCACCAAGTGCATGTACGACATCAACGAGCGCCAGGACCTACAGGTGGAGATGCCGATTCTCGACATGGTCTACAGCGTTCTCTACGAAGGAATCAACGTCCGACGCGCAATGAAAGAACTTGCCGAGACGTTTACCTGACTCCAGTTTAATCGTTTAAACGCATATTAGTTGTTTTTAGAGTTTAACTTTCCGGACTTCCGGAATATAAATACGATAGAATATGAAAGACATTAATTTAGACATTCAGCATGCAGTGTATTTCGCTGAAAAGGAATACAATGCCAACAAAGATGCAGCCGTAGAGGCTATAACAGATGTCAACACCGGACGTGCAGCCGGCAATGATTTCCTTGGTTGGGTAAAGCTCCCGACTGAAACTGACGCTGCACTGCTCGACAAAATCAACAAGACAGCAGACCGTCTGAAAGAGAAATGTGACTACGTTGTTTGCATAGGTATCGGCGGCAGCTATCTGGGTGCTAAAGCTGTTATAAGTGCCCTGAGCAACAATTTTGCCGACTTCATCAATAATCCGTCGCCAAAGGCTGCGAAGGTGCTATATGCCGGTCAGAACATTGGCGAGGAATACACAGCAGAACTTCAAGATTTCCTCAAGGGAAAGAAATTCGGTATCATGGTAATCTCAAAATCAGGCACAACTACCGAGCCGGCAATTGCTTTCCGTCTGCTTAAGGCTCAGCTTGAGGAAGAAGCCGGTAAGGAAGCAGCCAAAGACCTTATCGTGGCAATCACCGACGAAAAGAAGGGCGCGCTCCGTACCCTCGCGACTCAGGAAGGATACGAAACTTATGTAATTCCTGACAATGTAGGCGGCAGATTCTCCGTTCTCACACCCGTGGGTCTTCTTCCTATTGCAGTAGCCGGTTTCGACATCACTAAGCTCGTTGCAGGTGCAGCACTTATGGAACAGGCCACTAAGGAACCCGGAGAAGACAATATTGCCGAGACTTATGCCCGCGTGCGCAATGCCCTCTATCAGAGCGGTAAGAAAATTGAAATTCTTGCAAACTTCAATCCTAAACTCCATTACTTTGCAGAATGGTGGAAGCAGCTCTATGGAGAAAGCGAAGGTAAGGATGGCAAGGGCATCTTCCCCGCAAGCGTTGATTTCACCACCGACCTGCACTCAATGGGCCAGTGGATCCAGGATGGTGAGCGCACAATCTTCGAGACTGTAATTTCTGTAAAAGAACCTCTTCTGCACAAATACATTCCTACTGACGACCAGAACCTCGACGGACTCAATTTCCTCGGAGGCAAGAGAGTCGACGACGTCAACAAAATGGCTGAGCTAGGCACGATGCTCGCACATGTCGACGGTGGTGTGCCAAACATCAAGATTGAAATCAACAAACTTGACGAGTACACACTCGGACAACTCATTTATTTCTTCGAGAAAGCATGCGGCATCTCAGGCTATATGCTTGGTGTAAATCCTTTCAACCAGCCTGGTGTAGAGGCATATAAGAAAAATATGTTCGCACTTCTTGGTAAGCCGGGCTATGAGAAGGAGACTGAGGAAATCAAGGCTCGTCTTGCAAAATAAACAGCATCTGTTGTTGCAAAAATATTGCAGATGTTAAATAAAAGTTAATAGTGAGCAATAAGGCAACTTGAATCGAACCAACAAACACCGACGCGTGTTTATATAGCGTAACTTAGACAGACAGAGAGGTTGAAGAAAACGACTCTGGGAGTTACCACCAAAATTGATTAGATTGATTAGTTTAATTGCTATAAGCGTTCTGAAAAAGTTGTTATTGTTGTTTGAATTAAAGGAATTAGGTCGACGTGAGTCGACCTATTTTCTTTTTTTGGCAGTTCGCATTTTTTTTATTAATTTTGTGCATTTAAACCAAGTCTACCATTTCGATGGCGATATCTGTTTTAATAGGAACATACAATTCGGCAAAATACCTTCGCAAAGTGCTTGAATATGTCAAGGACTATGATGAGGTTCTTGTTTACGACATGGGCAGCACCGACAACTCAGTCGACATAGCCCGTGAGGAAGGCTGCCGTGTGATTCATACCGGCATAGATGCCGACGACTCATCCCATACGCACAATGATGCTATCAGAAGTGCAAAAAACGAATGGATCTTGCTGTTGAGGCCTTATGAGCTGGCGCCGCGCGACCTAAAGAAATATCTATATGACTTTATTGAGCATTCCGATAACGTCCATGGGCTGTTTATACCGCGCCGGAAATTCATAATGGACAAGGAGGATCATAATTCTTATCCCGACTTCCATCTACGGTTCTTTCATCGCGACGGGACTGTGTGGAATGAGGGCAACAACGACCTCCCCTCTGTGTGCGGGCGCACCGAGCGCATCCCGGCTCACCGTAAAAATTTAGCCATTATACACATTCCGAGATCTGTCAACGATATGATCGGCCATCTTGATGAAAACTATGGCGATCTTGCGGAGCCAAAAAGGGTCTCGCTATTGACAATTATCAGGGCAACTGTAGGCACTTTCTTTAAGGAATTCATAATGAAAGGAAAATTCAAGCACGGGACAATCGGCTACATCGACTCTGTGAACGCCTCAATGAAAGACTACTTCATACTCGCCAAGAGTCATGAAAAGTCTGTGATGAATGAAATTAACGACAAACTAAAATGACCAGATCCGGATCCTTAATAACAATTGCCACTGTTGCTGCATACATGACTTTGCTTTTATCATGCGGTGCCGGCAAAGGGAATAATACATCGGGCTCCATTTCAGAATCGCCACAAGATACCGAGATTGAAACCTATGCATTTTCGGCTGACAGTGCTTATTCCTACACTGCAACCCAGGTTGAATTCGGACCAAGGGTGCCAGGATCGGAAGCCCACAGGAAATGCGGTGACTGGTTAGTGTCGAAGTTAAATGATTTCGGAGCAACAGTCACCCAACAGACTGCTGACCTGACTACCTTTGACGGTACCAAGATTCCTATGCGCAACATCATCGCAAGTTTCAATCCCGATGCCGAAAACAGGATACTTCTCCTTGCCCATTGGGATTCGAGACCTTGGGCAGACAATGACCCTGATCCATCCAAGCACGAGACTCCGGTGGACGGTGCTAACGACGGAGCCAGCGGAACAGCAGTGCTTCTTGAGCTTGCCCGGGCACTCGGCAAAGATACCGGCGGCAAGGGCATCGACATCCTGCTATGCGATGCTGAAGACTGGGGCATCGAAAACAACGATGAAAGCTGGGCTATGGGGGCAAGGCACTATGCCACCAATCTTCCTTCAAAAAACCAGCCTTCTTCCGCCATACTCCTTGACATGGTTGGGGCACCCGACGCTACTTTCATGAGGGAATATTATTCGCAAAATGCCAATCCGGCACTTGCCGACGAAATCTGGGCAATAGCTAAGTCTCTCGGATATGGCGACATGTTTGTAAACCGCATGGGATCTGCCATCAACGATGATCATGTGGAGCTGATCAAGGCAGGCATTCCGGCAATCGACATAATCGACTACAGGGATGGCTCCGGATTCTTCGATGGGTGGCACACCTCACACGACAATATGAACGCCATCTCAAAAGAGACACTCGGGAAAGTGGGAAAAGTAATGGAGACATATATCAGGAAAAATAAATAATCAATAACATACACAAAAATGAATTTCATTGAAGAACTTACCTGGAGAGGAATGATCCACTCGATCATGCCCGGAACAGAAGAGCAACTTAATAAAGAGATGACCACCGCCTATCTCGGCATTGACCCAACTGCCGATTCGCTTCACATCGGCCACCTGTGCGGAGTGATGATGCTTCGCCACTTCCAGCGCTGCGGCCACAAGCCTATTGCTCTCGTTGGCGGTGCAACCGGAATGATCGGAGACCCCTCAGGCAAGAGCTCAGAACGCAATCTTCTTGACGAGGCTACCTTGCGCCACAACCAGGAGGCAATCAAATCACAGCTCTCTCGCTTCCTCGACTTCGACAGCGACGCTCCAAACAAGGCGGAGATGGTCAACAACTACGACTGGATGAAAGACTTCTCCTTCCTTGACTTTGCACGCGAAATCGGAAAGCACATCACCGTCAACTACATGATGGCAAAGGAATCAGTCCAGAAGCGACTCAACGGTGAGGCACGCGATGGACTCAGCTTCACTGAATTCACCTACCAGCTTCTCCAAGGTTATGATTTCCTGCATCTATTTGAGACAAAGGGATGCAAACTGCAGCTCGGAGGATCCGACCAGTGGGGCAACATCACAACTGGAGGTGAACTTATCCGCCGTAAGCTCGGTGGCGAAGTGTTCGCACTGACATGCCCCTTGATCACCAAGGCCGACGGTGGCAAGTTTGGCAAGACTGAAAGCGGCAACGTTTGGCTCGATGCCAAATACACCTCACCATATAAGTTCTATCAGTTCTGGCTTAACGTTGGTGATTCAGATGCAGAGAAATATCTCAAGATCTTCACTTTCCTTACTAAAGAAGAAATAGAAGCACTCGTTGCAGAACATGCTAAAGATCCGGGACTCCGTCCTCTGCAAAAGAAACTCGCAGAAGAAGTGACAGTGATGGTGCATGGCCGCGAAGCTTATGATGCTGCAGTGGCAGCCAGCAAGATTCTATTCAGCAACAGCGCAGTGGATGAGCTGCACGCACTCGACGAACAGACTCTGCTCGACGTGTTTGAGGGTGTACCCCGTTTCGAAGTGGCAAGGGCTGATATAGAAGCCGGAATCCCGGTTCTCGAATTTCTTGCAGAAAAGACCGCTGTCTTCCCCTCCAAGGGCGAAGCACGCAAGATGATCCAAGGCAACGGTGTCAGCATCAACAAGGAGAAGCTGACCGACCCTGCTGCCAAGATTGGGAAAGAACATCTCCTCGGCGACAAATATATCCTCGCTCAGAAAGGTAAGAAAAACTATTTCCTCATTACAGTCAAAGACTGACATAACAATCCAAAATGCCAGAATTCGATATCCACGGTTCTGAAACGGCTCCGCGCGGAAGCGACCGCGACATAGAAAAGGCACTCCGGCCGCTGAATTTTGACGATTTCAGCGGCCAGGATAAAATTGTCGCGAACCTGCGTGTGTTTGTGCAGGCTGCCAGAATGCGAGGAGAAGCTCTCGACCATACACTCCTGCATGGCCCTCCGGGACTTGGGAAAACCACTCTCAGCAATATTGTGGCAAACGAGCTTAACGTCGGCTTTAAGGTGACCAGTGGACCTGTTCTCGATAAGCCGGGCGACCTTGCCGGAATCCTGATGAGCCTTGAACCGCACGATGTGCTTTTCATCGATGAGATTCATCGTCTTCACCCTATTGTGGAGGAATACCTATATTCAGCGATGGAAGACTACCGCATCGACATTCTCCTTGACAAAGGTCCCGGAGCAAAATCGGTGCAGCTCACCATTTCCCCTTTCACTTTGATAGGAGCCACAACCCGCAGCGGCTTGCTTACAGCTCCTCTACGCGCCCGGTTTGGCATAAACTGCCATCTTGAATACTACGACCATGAGGTGCTTAGGAATATTGTAAGACGTTCTGCCCGGCTGCTCAAGACCACCATCACAGACGATGCAGCCCTTGAGATAGCAATGCGAAGCCGAGGCACACCACGTATTGCAAATGCCTTGCTGCGCCGTGTGCGCGACTTTGCGATGGTAAGAGGAGACGGCACTGTTGACTTGCCGACAGCTAAGATGTCGCTTGAGGCACTCAACATCGATACCCACGGACTTGATGAAATCGACAATAGAATCCTAATCTCCATCATCGACAAATTCGGAGGAGGACCTGTTGGCCTGACCACAATTGCCACCGCCCTTGGTGAGGATAGCGGAACCATAGAGGAGGTCTACGAACCATTCTTGATAAAGGAAGGATTCCTCAAGCGCACTCCACGTGGCCGAGAAGTGACAGAACTTGCCTACAGGCATCTGGGCCGTTACCCCAAAACCCAGGAAGGTTCACTTTTTGATTAATTTTGAATTGAGAATTTTGAATCATAGGCCATATTTCGCCTGTTTGCCCTATAATTCTTAAATCCCACCTCTGACAAATGGCTGGAATAAGATCTCTTGTTAAGGACACGGCTGTCTACGGACTTAGCAGCATCATAGGACGGTTCCTCAATTGGGGACTCGTCCCCCTCTATACCTATCTTTTCTCCGAAGCTGACTACGGCATCGTAAGCTATCTCTATGCAATAGTTGCAGTGATGATCGTGGTTCTTAACTATGGGATGGAAACCGGATTCTTCCGTTATGCCAACAAGGAAAGTGATCCTGAGAGCGTCTACAGCACTGCAATGATGTCGCTCGCTGCCACATCACTGTTATTCATAGTAATCCTCACACTGCTCATTAATCCAATTTCAGAAGCGCTCACGCTTCCGCACCATGCTGATTTTGTGTGGATGATGGGATTTACAGTAGCAATAGATGCCTTCACCAACCTGCCCTTTGCTTATCTCCGGTTTCGTAGCAAAGCATGGACATTCGCAGGAATAAAACTTGTAAATATTGGTGTCAATATTGGACTTAACCTGTTTTTCCTATTGGCATGCCCCAAGATATTCCAGCATACACCTCAGCTTATATCATGGTTCTATGAACCGCTTGGAGGCGCGGCGTTTGGCGTAGGGTGGATATTCCTTGCTAATGTAATCAGCACATTGGTGGTCCTTGTCTGCCTTTTGCCATGGATGAGAGTCAAGAGGATTGTATGTGACTTTGCACTCCTGAAGAAGATGCTGTCTTATTCATGGCCTCTTCTTGTGCTTGGAGTGGCAGGAAACCTTAGCCAGGGCATGGGGCAGATAATAATTCCTTATCTCTTTCCGGATAATCCTGAAGAGGCCCGGGCAATGGTGGGGCTTTATGGCGCCAACATAAAGATTGCGGTTGTCATGATGATGTTCACCCAGGCATTCCGATACGCATACGAGCCCTTCATCTTCTCTCAGGCGGCTCGCCAGGGAGAAGATAAAACCAAGGCTTATTGCGACGCAATGAAATACTTCGTAATTTTCGGACTTGCAATATTCCTTGGAGTGATGTATTTTCTTCCAATTATCAAGCATTTCATATCTCCCGACTATTGGGCAGGTCTGAGAGTAGTGCCAATCATGATGATTGCCGATCTTTGCTTCGGTGTCTACTTCAACCTCTCATTGTGGTATAAGCTTACCGACCGCACCAGATGGGGAATGTATCTGTCGTTGCTGGGCTTTGTGCTGATGCTTGGTGGCAACCTGATCCTTGTGCCAATGATAGGAATGCCCGACGGCTATATCGGTTCGGCTTGGGCAGCTCTGATATCTTATGCAGGAATCATGATAACAAGTTTTCTTCTCGGAAGAAAATATTACCCCATCCCCTATGAAACGAAGCGCATTGCACTCTATACCCTTCTTGCCGCAGTTCTTTGGGGAGCCGGTGAATTATGTTCATTCCAATTTGCTATATGGGGCACCTACATACTGCGGTCACTACTACTCATAATCTATATGCTGTTTGTAGCTTATTTCGAAGACATTCCAATTATTTCGCGGAGCTTACGGAAATTGCTAATAAAAATTGATGCAAAGACTAAATAAGCATCCAAAATATTTTGTAAAAACCTAATAAAATATTAACTTTGCACAAGAATTAATAAGCATTTAAAAGTTATGGCTTCTGACAAATATGATTTGACCACCGTCAAGGGACGTCTTCTCACATTTTTAAAAGAAAAGAGAATATCCCAGACGGAATTCTGCAAACGTCTCGGAGTTGCTTCTACATATATCGGAGTGATACGCAAATCCATCCCTGCAGAGAAAATCAACCGGATAGCACAGTTATACCCCGATCTTAACCGGGAATGGCTCCTCTACGGAGAAGGTGATATGTATGTCAAGGAAGAAACAGACCCACGCAAGCTGCTTCAAGATGCCGGCTATCTGGTCCCGTTGCTTCCGGTCACGGCATTCGCCGGAAATATAACTGCATGGTCACAGTCTATAAACCTAAATGAATGTGAGAAAGTAATAAGTCCGGTGATGGGAGTCGATTTCGCCATACGTATTTCAGGCGACAGCATGGAACCATCTTTCCACGACGGGGCCATAATAATGATTAAGAAAATAGATGACAAAGCATTTATTCCCTGGGGACACCCAATGATAGTGGATTCAACAAACGGGGTGTTCTTCAAAGACGTATTTCCTTCCGCAAAGGGGAAAAAATATATCGAGGCAAAGAGCATAAACGAAAAATATCCACCGCTTGAAATCCCCCAAGATTGCATATATGGACTCTATCGGGTGGTTACGACCCTAAACACATACCCTTCTTATTGAAACATAATAAACAACACATACAATGGCAGACTATAACCACAAAGACATTGAATCGCGCTGGCAGCAATATTGGCGCGACAATGGAGTATTCAAGACAGAAATCAACAAGAACAAACCAAAATATTATGTGCTCGACATGTTCCCTTATCCATCCGGAGCGGGGCTGCACGTGGGCCATCCTCTTGGATACATTGCGAGCGACATATACTCACGATATAAGAGGCAGCAGGGCTTCAACGTGCTTCACCCCATGGGATATGATGCCTACGGACTTCCTGCCGAGCAATATGCTATCCAGACGGGACAACATCCGGAAAAGACCACCAACGACAACATTGCTCGTTATCGCTCACAGCTGGATAAGATAGGTTTCTCTTTCGACTGGAGCCGTGAGGTGCGTACATGCGATCCTAAATATTACAAGTGGACGCAATGGGCATTTATGCAGATGTTCAACCATTACTATGACACAGCACTCGGCAAGGCCCGTCCCATCTCGGAACTCGTAGCTCATCTTGAAAAGCATGGCACCGAAGGTCTCCACGCAGCAGAAACAAAGGAGATTTCGCTAACTGCCGACCAGTGGAACGCAATGTCGGAAAAGGAACAGCGCGAGACTCTGATGAACTGGAGAATTGCATTCCAGGGAGAGACAATGGTCAACTGGTGTCCGGAACTCGGCACAGTTCTTGCCAACGATGAAGTGTCGGAAGGTCTCAGCGTACGTGGCGGTTACCCGGTTGAGCAGAAACTAATGCGTCAGTGGTGCCTTCGTGTGTCGGCCTACGCCCCACGGCTGCTTGATGATCTTGAGAACCTTGCATGGAGTGATTCATTGAAGGAAACACAACGCAATTGGATTGGCCGCAGCGAGGGAGCCGAAATGAATTTCCCGGTTAAAGATTCCGATATAAAGCTCCAGATATTCACTACACGTGCCGACACCGTCTTTGGAGTCACATTCATGGTGCTTGCGCCGGAATCAGAATATGTCAAGCTGCTCACTACCCCTGAACAAAAAGAAGCAGTTGAGGCTTATCTTAACGAAGTGAAGCATAAGACAGAACGCGAACGCCAGATAGATAAAAAAGTAACCGGAGTCTTCACCGGCTCTTATGCAATCAATCCACTCAGCGGCAAGGAAATTCCCGTTTGGGTCAGCGACTATGTACTCGCTGGATACGGAACCGGAGCAATCATGGCAGTTCCGGCTCACGACTCGCGCGACTACGCTTTTGCCAAGAAATTCAATCTTCCAATAATCCCCTTGATAGAGGGGGCTGACGTTTCAGAGGAAAGCTTCGATGCCAAAGAAGGTATCGTGTGCAATTCATGCGGACCCGACCTCGATCTTAACGGATTGACAGTAAAAGAGGCTATAGCCAAAACAAAACAGCATATTTCGGAAAAGGGCATCGGCAGAGTCAAGGTCAACTACCGTCTGCGCGACGCCATATTCTCTCGCCAGCGCTATTGGGGTGAGCCATTCCCTGTCTATTACAAGGATGGAGTCGCATATCTCATGGATGAATCAGCCCTTCCACTCCTGCTTCCTGAGGTAAGCAGCTATCTCCCTACTGCTGAAGGAGAACCACCACTCGGACGCGCCGAAAACTGGAAGACTCCGGAAGGCTATCCCATAGAACTATGCACCATGCCCGGGTTTGCCGGAAGTTCAGCCTACTATCTGCGCTACATGGATCCTCATAACGACAAAGAGCTTGTGAGCCGGGAAGCAGACGAATACTGGCGAGATGTGGATCTCTACGTCGGAGGTGCGGAACATGCCACCGGCCATTTGATCTACAGTCGCTTCTGGAATAAATTCCTTTATGACCTGGGCCTTGTTGTAAGCCCGGAGCCATTCAAGAAACTCGTAAACCAGGGAATGATTCAAGGTCGCACAAATTTCGTCTACAGAATAAAGGGCACCAACACTTTTGTCAGCAAGGGACTGATAGACCAATACGACACTATGCCGATTCGTGTAGATGTCAATATAGTCAGCAACGACGTGCTCGACCAAGACGCATTCCGTGCATGGCGACCCGACTTCGCAAACGCTGAGTTTATCCTGGAAGACGGCAAGTATATTTGCGGATATGCAGTGGAAAAGATGTCGAAATCCATGTTCAACGTAGTAAACCCCGACGTTATTGTTGAGAAATATGGAGCCGACACCCTGAGACTCTACGAAATGTTCCTCGGTCCGGTGGAGCAATCAAAGCCATGGGATACCAACGGCATCGACGGTGTAAACCGCTTCCTCCGTAAACTATGGACGATCTTCGGCAAGAGAAGTAGTGCTGAAAGAAGCGCCAAGGAGAAGAAAATCATGCATACTCTCATAAAGAAAGTGAGCCAGGACATTGAGAACTTCTCATTCAATACGTCTGTGGCAGCTTTCATGATCGCAGTCAATGAACTTGGCAAACTTCCTGAGGTAAGCAACGAGTCAATGGATGAGTTTGCACGCCTGATCGCACCTTTTGCCCCTCACATCGCCGAGGAATTCTGGCATCAGCTCGGACACAACGTCAGTGTCTCCGACAGCGAATGGCCGAAATGGGATGAAGATGCTCTCAAGGAAGACACCGTGAAATATCCGGTCCAGTTCAATGGCAAGATGCGCTACAATATTGAGGTGCCCGCTGGCAGCGACAAGGCTGCAGTCGAAGCAGCAGCCCTTGCTGATGCTGCCGCTGAAAAATGGCTTGAAGGCAAGACTCCCAAGAAGGTAATCGTGGTGCCGGGCCGAATCGTCAACATCGTTATCTGATTTATAATGAATGACAATAAAAGGAGGCATGACTCTAATTGTCATGCCTCCTCAATTTTTAAAAACTATTATCCTAATATGGATATAATGCGCTATTTGCTCGCCACGGTAGTAGTGATAGCGCATATAAACTATCTTACCGGCTTCAACATACCTTTTCCCATATCTTCTTTTGAAGGGGTAGGAGGATTTTTTGCCATAAGTGGGTTTCTGATGTATCCCAACTATGTCCGGCATAATAACCTTCTCAAATATACTCTACAAAGAGCAAAGCGTATCCTCCCTCCCTATTTTTTGATAGTAATAGTATCGGCTTTAGGATTATCTGCCATTTCATCACTTGGAATAAATAAATACTATCTCTCAAAGGGATTGTTTGAGTATTTGTGCGCAAATCTTTCGTTTTTGAACTGGATACATCCGGATCTACCGGGAGTTTTTGTTGGGCCTGAATATATTACTTCCGCAGTAAATGGATCACTATGGACCATGAAAGTCGAATGGTGTCTATATTTCTCTGTTCCTATATTTGTATTGCTTCTTAACCATCTGGGGCAAGCAAAAAGATCCTTGCTTGCTTTGTGTATAATAATCATATCTATTGCATACCGATTTATATTATCAGAAATCTACTATTCAACCGGCAATGAGATATTCAACATATTAAGGCGTCAAATATTCGGCCAGCTGTCTTTCTTTTATGCGGGAATGTTGATTTATTTCATAAAAGATTATTTCGTCAAGCATTTATACCTATTCCTTATTTTAGGGATAGCACTTAGAATCTTGATGAGTATTTCAAGCACATGCTCAATAATCATAGAACCTTTTGCTATTTCAGTTATTGTATTGTCGCTGTCACTACTCCCTTACGATTTTAAATTGCTTCGCCACAGAAATAACATATCTTATGAAATGTATCTTTTTCATTTCCCGATCATTCAACTTGCAATCTACATTGGCACCACAGAATTGGGGGTATGGACAACAATGGCATTTGTATTAGGCACTACCGTCATTCTCTCGCTTTGCGCCAATATTGCAATCAACAGATGGATTCTAAAACGCAGTAAGTAATAAGGAGGAAAGATTTTCGTTTAAATAATTAAGGACTTTCTTCTTTGGAAGCCCAATTGCTGACATGAATAACAAATAAACATAATATGCAAAATAGTCTGAAACTTGTGATGGCCACCAACAACGCGGGCAAGTTGCGTGAGGCAAGAGCCATCGCAGGTGATAAACTCGAAATACTGAGTCTTGAAGACATCGGATTTCATCAGGACATAGATGAGACTGCCGACACTCTTGAAGGCAACGCCCTTATAAAAGTACGTGCAATCAAGGATTCATGCGGTCTTGACTGCTTTGCAGATGACACCGGTCTTATAGTTGACGCTCTCGACGGAGCACCCGGAGTCTATTCCGCCCGATATGCAGGTGAAGACTGTAATCCGGAAAACAACATCAAGAAGCTTCTGAAAAATTTGGAAGGGATTGAAGACCGTCGGGCACGTTTCCGCACTTGTGTAGCCCTGTCATTTAATGGAGAGGAGCATATTTTTGAGGGCTGTGCCGAAGGCAGTATTGCCAAAGAACGCAGTGGCTCCAACGGCTTCGGCTACGATCCAATTTTCATTTCTGCTGAAACAGGCAAATGCTTCGCCGACATGTCGGATGAAGATAAAAATGCAATATCCCACAGGGGAAGGGCAATATCCGCTATGATGAAATGGCTTTCTGCTCTTTGCATTTGCCTTATTGCTATTATTCCGGTCAGGGCTGCAGACGATTTCGTACATTATAATACATTCGACGATAAGATTGAGAACGTGTTTGACACACCGGATAAAACATATTATCTGGTGCAGGCACAATATCAAGACGACAGATTTCCCGAGAATCAGGAGAAGTTATGCTTTCTATTCTGTCTTGAAAAAGAATCAGGAGAAATCAGACCATACAATGTTCAGAATTTTCTTTCAAGATCAGTGATCAGGCAAGCCAACTACAATGCCCGTAAAAACTATCTTCTCGCAGTATATGATGATTACACTATCGATATCCTGCACGACGATGGGAAGACATATACAATCCGAGGACTGAAAAACCACTCCTCTTCATCAACTAAGAACGTGCGAGGCATATCGTTCGACCCTAATCTAAACCGAGCATATCTGGCAACCGATTTTGGCTACATTTCTATCGACGATGATAAAAATGAGGTGGCATCGAGCGGCTTGTACGACAAACCGATTGATAGAATTGCCCGTGTAGCCGACCGGTTCATAATATTGCAAGACGGCAGACTATTATGGGACGACAGCGATGCCATGCATGTATCGCTCTCTGATTTTAAAGAAGCAGACTGGGGGGATGGTGGAACCGCTACAGAACTTTTGCCCCTCTCACCCAATAAATGTATAATATCAAGGAAAACAGACGGACAAAGCAGATATTACGTTCTCTCATTTACAGAAGGAAAGGACGATCCTGACGTTACACTTATTGGGAATCTCGATGGTTCAAATATCTCCGAAAACAAAGACGGACTATTGTTTCCTCGTTTTGGATCTATCTCACATGTAGACAGGGAAACGGGAAAACTACACTCTTTCCTTAGTCGCGATGAAGATTACGGCTTGCCTTGCAGCAGTTGGAATCTCAAAGACTTTTATTATGCCAAGCCAAGAAGTGGATTCTATTCACTCAGGCATAATGACGACAATACCTGGACAGTGACCGGAGAATTGGCAAGGCCAAACGCTACTGCGGTATTCAAAAGCAATTCCCTTTTATACACTCCTCAACATGGAATGCTTGCCAATACACATGGACAAGACCATAACTTCACTTCGCATCATGCATTAAACCCGATTCTTCTCTCCGGTCTTAAAAACGGAGAATGGACAATGTATGGTTTGCCTTATCTTGAACCATCCTTCACCCACAGGTTGGATAATCCCTGTGGGATAGCTCAAGATCCCGACAATCCGGACATTTTCTATTTTGGATCTGTTCTATACGGTCTTATCCGATACAATATCAAAGACATGTCGTCGTTGCTTCACATCACCCGCACAGACGATAAGCCTTCACTCCCCGGACATGTCGGTGTTATTGATCCATACCCTGTATGGAGTAATGCCTTCATTCTAATCAACCCTATTTTCGACAAAAGCGGGAACTTAATCGTTGCCCATGTCAATACACAACATACTGAATACGACGGTGAAATATGGATATGGACTCCTGAAAACAGGAAAGCCACCACATCTCCCGAAACGTTTCAACCATTCAAACGACTGAAAGTAAACGATGTGCAACCCACAAAGACAGCTATTGCCCTCCCTCTTTCCACATCGGCAACGCGCAATATGGTGGTATATTTACCCACATCCCAATACGGAAGGCCATTTGCGGTCTATGACCATAAAGGAACAATAGACGACGAAACAGACGACCGTCAGGTTACCATGGAGTCAATCTTCGACTCAGATGGTAAGGTTACATATAAATACCTATATACTGCCACTGAAGATCCAGTTACCGGATACGTGTGGGTGGGAACCGACAATGGAGTCTTCACCTTCGACCCGAAAGAGGCATTCACCAATCCAGGCAAGGTGTCAAGAATAAAAGTGAGCCGCAACGACGGAACTTCACTTGCAGACTATCTGCTATCCGGCATAACAGTCAACGACATCTCAATAGATGGACAAGGACGCAAGTGGTTTTCATTATCAGGAGGTGGCCTCGTATGCACTTCTTCTGACGGGAGAACAATCCTTCAGGAGCTAAATACAGCCAATTCCAAATTGCCATCTGATCTTGTCTATAACTCGTGCTATAACCCCGACAATAATTCAATGATGATTGCAACATCGGTCGGACTGTGCGAGTATTTCCTTTCCGGACAATCACCCGACAATGACAAGACCAACGTAAGGGCGTATCCAAATCCCGTACGTCACGACTATTACGGCCGGGTAACTATTGATGGACTTGAAGATGATTGTCTGGTCAAGATAGCAGATTCGGCAGGCAATATAGTTCGGGAGCTTGGTCCGGCTTCCGGTGGCAAAGTGCAGTGGGATGTGTGTGGCATCGACCTTAATAGAGTTCCCAGTGGCGTCTACTTTGTACTTGCCTCTTCCGGACCCGGTGGAAGCTCATACATTGAAGTAACTAAAATACTCGTAATAAACAGATAAGAAGCATTTTCCATGGGAAAGAACAAACTCCAAAAATTTTCCGATATGGAGACTTTCAATTGCGTGCTCCAATTCCCAAGACATATACTCATAGACAAAGGATTCCCCTTCAAAGGGAAATGGAACGAGGATTTCTTCGCCCGCCCAAATCCTATAACGCTTGAACTTGGATGTGGCAAAGGAGAGTATACGGTTGGTCTTGCGGCAGCCAACCCTGACCGCAACTATATCGGTGTAGATATCAAGGGAGCAAGAATGTGGAAAGGAGCGAAAGAGGTTGAGGGAAAAGGAATGGACAACGCTGCATTCCTGAGAACAGAGATTGAGCTGATTTCTCAATTCTTCGCACCGGAGGAAGTGGATGAAATATGGATTACATTCCCCGACCCACAGATGCAGAAAGCAAGGAAACGACTCACTTCTTCAAGGTTCCTCACTTCTTACCGGACTTTTCTTCGTCACGGAGGGATAGTTAATCTCAAGACAGACTCCCCCTTTCTATACGAATACACTAAAAGGCTTGTTGAAATGAATGGATTTGAGATATTGATGCTGACCGACGATCTATATGGCAGCGGGAATGCAGATCCGGTCTCTTCGATAAAGACATTCTATGAGCAACAATGGTTAGCAAGAGGAAAGACCATTAAATTGATATCTTTCCGCATCGGCGAAGGAGAAATCAAGGAACCGGATTGTTCGGATTTAGAGAAAGACGACTATCATAGTGAATTCGGCCGCCACTCCTCTAAAAATTAAGACCTGCTTCGAATTTCGAATTAATTAATTATTATATTATCATTGATCGTTAATCGTTGAAATAATGGCAATATATCCAAAACTTATACTTGACGCACTCACCAATGTCAAGTATCCCGGCAATGGCAAGAATATCGTTGAGCTCGGGATGGTGGAAGACGATATAAGAATTGATGGCAACAAGGTATCGTTCTCCCTTATTTTTGACCGTCCGACTGATCCTTTCATAAAGTCAGTGGTCCGTGCTGCAGAGGCAACTTTGCCGGTATTTGCAGATCCCGACATAGACGTGAAAGGAAGAATATCTGTAAAATATCGCCAGGCTGAAGCGCCAAAACCCGAGACTCCTCTTCCCGGAGTCAAGAATATTATCGGTGTAAGTTCCGGAAAGGGAGGAGTCGGGAAATCTACTGTCGCAGCCAATCTTGCCATAGCTCTTGCAGCGGAAGGATATAAGGTTGGACTTCTCGATGCAGATATCTTCGGACCTTCCATGCCCAAGATGTTTGGTGTTGAGGATGAAAAACTCTATATGGTGAATCAACAGGGTAAGGACTGGATAGAACCGGTTGAAAAATATGGAGTGAAAATGCTGAGCATCGGATTCGTGGTAGATAAGGACAGTCCGGTGCTATGGCGTGGCGGAATGGCGTCTAACGCGCTTAAACAGCTAATCACTGATGCCTGGTGGGGCGAACTTGACTATTTCCTCATCGACATGCCTCCGGGCACGAGCGATATTCATCTTACACTTGTGCAGACTTTGCCTATCACAGGAGTTATCGTGGTGAGCACACCTCAGGAGGTAGCGCTTGCCGATGCGAGAAAAGGAATCGGAATGTTCAGAAGCGAGAAAATCAACGTGCCTATTCTCGGACTCGTGGAAAATATGGCATGGTTCACGCCGGCTCCGCATCCTGACGAGAAGTATTATATATTTGGCAATGGAGGTGCGGCACGTCTTGCAGAATCAATGCAGGTTCCATTGCTTGCTCAGATTCCTTTGGTGGCAGACATTTGTGAGAAAGCAGATAGCGGTCAGCCAACCGCAGTGGAATGCACAGGTGGAAAGATATCCGAGAATCCGGAGGCGCAGGCTTTCGCTGATCTTGCCCATAGAGTTGTAGAGGAATGTGACCGCAGAAACGCCGAGCTTCCGCCTACGCAAGCAGTGCAGACCCACTGAGACCATGCGTGATGCATAATCGAGAACATAGACTTGAGAATTATTCGCTTGGATAATTGATCATTTATAATTAATCATTTATAATTAAAATACCGTGTCAACAGCACAAGCAGAAAATACCCGCAAGGTGACTACAAGCCGCCTTATGGAGATGAAACATCGCGGTGAAAAAATATCAATGCTCACCGCTTATGACTACACCTCGGCTAAACTCGTGGATGAAGCCGGAATGGATGTAATTCTCGTAGGAGATTCAGCATCCAATGTGATGGCAGGAAACATGACCACTCTCCCTATCACACTCGACCAAATGATTTATCACGCAAAGTCGGTGATGAAGGCAGTCAAAAGGGCACTTGTAGTCGTAGACCTCCCATTCGGCACATATCAGGGCAACTCAAAGGAGGCTCTTGCCTCAGCAATTCGCGTGATGAAAGAGAGCCACGCAGAGGCACTTAAACTCGAAGGGGGTGCAGAAATCGCAGAGTCGATCCAACGCATCCTTTGTGCCGGAATTCCTGTTATGGGCCATCTTGGACTCACGCCTCAGAGCATCAACAAGTTTGGCACCTATAGTGTCCGTGCAAAGGAAGAGGCAGAGGCCAAGAAACTCATAGAAGATGCAAAACTTCTCGAAGATATAGGATGCTTTGCAGTTGTTTTGGAAAAGATTCCTGCGAAACTCGCAGAGAAGGTTGCCCAGGAACTTACTATTCCGGTGATTGGCATTGGAGCCGGCGGCGGTGTCGACGGTCAGGTGCTTGTGATGCACGACATGCTCGGCATGACGATGGGATTCTCCCCTCGCTTTCTACGCAGATATGCCAACGTTGGAGAGGTCATGACAGATGCTTTCCGCCACTACATAAGCGATGTGAAAAGTGGAGATTTCCCCAACGAGAAGGAGCAGTACTGATTACATGAATGAGTACCCTATTCCCAACATGAGATTATTCTGCTTCTGAAAGTTCTGAAGCTGATATCCTATATTAATAAAGAGGCCATCTACCAGCCGCACCTTCAGATTGGCAAGCTGGTAGGTGGCTCTTGTTTCTTCAGGACCGATAAAATTATAGCCCATGCCTACATTGACTGAAAATATTGGCATCACGAGTTCAGCTCTCCCGGAAATCCCGACACAAACTTGACTGAGAAACGATGGACGGGTGAAAAGTATATCATCGGAGGAATAGCCGGAGACATAATGACTTTTAAGATTGGTGCTCTCATCCCATTGGAAATCTGCTGAAACCCCGGCACGGAATATTTGCGACACTCGCCACATAGGAGAAAGGTCAATACCCGCCACTCCGAAACGCCCGTTGAGAAGCACCGAAGTCTCCCCTCCTCGGTAGACACGCTTGCGCCATGCACCGTAAATAACGACATCAAATCCCAATTTCCTCGCTGAGATAATGCTATCAGGCAAAGTCTGCCGCATCTCTTTTGACTTCCCAAACGAACGCGACACTCCGATGCGTATGCCAGTCATGTTCACTCCCGGATTCGGGAAAGATGTGTTGCCATTTGAGAAATGAGTGAGATCCAATCCGGCAGTAATATCATAATTGTCATTAAGACGCCATTTCAGACCTACACCAAGATTGATATATGCATTTATTCGGGAACCAACTATAAGATTGGAATGTGCTGTCTGCCCATCGCAAGGTCTCCATCCGAAAGAGGCGCCGAAATTCCATTCATAATAAGCTGTCAGATTATCACTGATTTTCCATATAGGGGCTCCTTGAAAAAGATACAGGTCAATTGGAGTGCCTATTCCATGAGGGTTACCCAATAAATTCACTCCGGTTCCAACGCCTTGCCATGACTCCGGATAAATCATTCTGTAATATGATTCCTCCGAAAAAGTGAATCCGTATTTTACATGCAGGGATGTTACAAAATGCGACTCGCGGGCAATATCATTATTTAGTTTACCATTCAAGATATCATCTCGATATGATGAAAAAGCATAAGAAGGACGGACGTCTGCCCCAACGCAACTCCTGATTTTCCATCTGCACGAATCAATGTCTTGCCCAAGAGTGTCGGGGCAAAACTTAAGACATAACAATAACGTTGCTACATAGAAAAGGAATCTGCTCATTTGTCACACCTGCATGAATCATACTTTTTACAAAATTAATCAAAATTTTTAATAAGCATGCATGCAGCCATTCAATTTATCGTCAAAAAGATTCCGTCTGCCTTCTATGATCTATGATTGACTTCATATTATTCTGAGCCCATTCCGTAAGCTGCATGATGATTGGAATGAGTGAAGAACCTACCTCTGTAAGGGAATACTCAACTCTTACCGGCACTTCATTATACTGACAGCGATTGACAAGACCATCAGCCTCAAGAACCCGGAGCGTGCCTGATAAGACCCTTGAAGAAATGTCAGGTATCTCCTTTCTCAGATGATTGTATCTAATAGGCTGATTTTCCCCTATCACAAGAAGCACAAGCAGTGCCCATTTGTTGCCGAAACGCGCCACAACATTCCTGACGGGACATATCTCGATAATTGAGTTCAGCTGTTCTTTCTTTCGCATTTTGTCGTTGATTTATATTGCAAAAATAATCAAATTTTAGCATTTTTACAATTTTCTGATAAACAAATATTTATTTTACCATTATTTCAATTTTTATTTACTTGATGCTCACCAAAAGCGATAAATATGTTACTTAGTTGATAAAAATTCCATACTTGACGCGTAAAACTTTTTATATTAAATTTGCATTGACATTAACCAATAAATACAACCTATTATGACACGCATCAACAACGTATCTTTCAAGCACACCGCACAGGCTTATCTCTGTGCAGCCGCAGAAACAGGCGCACCTTCAGGAGCATGCGGCTCTGCTTGCGGAGCAGGCGATGAAAAGCCCGAACCCAAACCGGCTGCATGCGGCTCTGCTTGTGGCGCAGGGGAGAAGTAATTATCCACCCAACTACACACCTCCAACGCTGACAACCTAAGATTGAATGCGTTGGGGGTGTTAACATTTCAATGATGGAATATTTTGCATTTCAGTGGCACATCACCGACAGCTGCGACCAGCGTTGTGAACATTGCTACATATTTTCCGAAGGACATCCCGTCATTATTGAGATGCCGATAGAAAAGGCAAAGATCGTGATTGATCAGTGCGTGGAAATGTGCAGGAAGATTGATCGTCTGCCTTATTTCTACATAACAGGAGGTGACCCGATACTTCATCATGATTTCTGGAATATTCTTGCACTTATCAAGAAAAAAGAGATACCGTTCACAATCCTGGGCAATCCTTTCCATATCACAGATGATGTATGCCGGCGTCTTAAGGAATTCGGTTGCCGGAAGTATCAGCTTTCCATCGACGGGTTGAGAAAGACCCACGACGCCATCCGCAAGCCGGGCTCCTTTGACACAACTATCGAAAAAATCGACGTATTGCGCCGTAATGGCATAAAAGTTGCCGTTATGACAACGGTATCGGGCACAAATCTAAAGGAAATTCCCGCAATCGTAGACCTTGTGGTTGAAAAAAAGGTCGACATATTCGCATTCGGACGCTACTGCCCCACTTCTGAAGAGAAATCCACTCATATTTCACCACAGCAATATAAAGAATTTCTTGATGTTGTCTGGAAAAAATTTGAACAGCACAAAGACTCCGATACCATATTTAATCTCAAAGACCATCTTTGGACTCTATATCTTTATGAAAAAGGGCTCTTTAAGATTCCGGAAGAATGTGATGAGAATACCATCTACGATGGGTGCCATTGCGGAGACTGCCATTTTACTATCCAACCTAATGGAAATGTCATGGCATGCCGCCGTTTTGAGAGTGTGGTAGGAAACATATTCAGCAAACCTATTCATGATATATGGGCGGGTGAAGAAATGGAAGTTTACCGACAGCACGATAAATTCGAGAAATGTTCACAATGTGAACTTCTGAGGTTTTGCCGCGGATGCCCGGCAGTGGCATACGGCTATCACCGCTCCTTTTATTCACCGGATCCCCAATGTTGGAAAGAAATATGAAGGCAGTAGTATTAGATAAATCATGTGATGCTTCCGAACTAAAAGTGAGTGACATTCCTATTCCAAAGGTAAAACCGGGATGGGTATTGATTCGTGTGCATGCATTCGGAATTAATCATTCCGAGGTTCTGCTTCGTCAATTTGAGGTGGACAGACCTTATATCAACAAACCTATTATTCCCGGCATAGAGTGTGTCGGTGAGATAGCAGATAAATCCGACTCCCGGTTTCAAGACGGTGAGCGAGTTATAGCACTGATGGGTGGGATGGGGCGCTCATTCAACGGCAGTTATGCAGAATACGTCCTGATGCCTGAAAGTCATGTCTTTGCAGTAAGATCTTCTCTCCCATGGGACAGTCTTGCCGCGATACCGGAAACATTCTACACTGCATACGGCTCCCTGACAGTATCACTGCAGCTTACAGCCGGAGAGACACTTCTTGTCAGGGGTGGGACATCGACAGTTGGATTGGCCGCCATCCAACTTGGCAAGGCAATGGGAGCAAAGGTTATCGCCACTACACGCAGTGAGAGCAGAGCAGAAATCCTGATACGTACCGGTGCCGACGGAGTTGTGCTTGAAGGCAACGACTTCAGAAGCAGATTTCTAAAGAAATATCCACATGGAGCAGACAAAGTATTGGAGTTGATAGGAGCCTCTACATTGATTGAATCGCTAAGACTCACAACTTACCATGGAATTGTATGCCACACAGGATTGCTCGGCAATGTTTTCTCGCTTAAAGATTTTGACCCGATAAAGGAAATACCATCCGGAGTCTATCTGACAGGATTCTATAGCAATAGCCCGACTCAGAAAGAAGTGGACGGGATGATGCATCTAATAGAGAAGAACAAAATAGATCCTCCGGTAGCAGCGCGTTTCAAACTTGATGAAATATCAAAGGCACATGAGCTGGCAGAGAAACGGGGTATAATAGGAAAGATCACTGTAACGGTATAATCCAAATGCACATAAAAAAAGATGACTGCACTCCATTATAGGTGCAGTCATTATTCATTCTGAGGATACTCTCAATCAGAAAGTATCGAAGCGATATACAATGGTGCGGTGATAGGGAGCATCAGGAGATATGAGCGGAGAGGGGAAAGATGCATGGCTTGGAGAATCAGGGAATCCCTGTGCTTCCATTGCAACCCCTTCATAATCCTCATAACTGCGCCCTGCAACATTAGCGGGAGATCCACCAAGGTAATTGCCTGTATATATCTGCACACCGGGCTGATCGGTAAGGACAGTCATGCGACGTCGGCTCTTGGGTGAACGCAGCACACATGCCTCACGCAATTCGCCGTTAGGCCCGTCAATACAGAAGCAATGATCATAGCCCTTGCCATACTTAAGCGGAGCAAAATCCTTGTTTATATCTTGGCCCAAAGTCTTGAACTCAAGAAAATCCATTGGAGTCGCAGCCACAGGAGCCACCTCCCCACTTGGGATCAAGGTCTCATCGCCAGGCAGGAAATGAGAGGCATTAAGCTTAAGTTCATGTTTAAGCACAGAATTAGGTTCTGCGCTGTCAGCACCATCGAGGTTGAAATAAGCATGATTTGTAAGATTCACCACAGTCTTGGCATCAGCTTTTGCTGAAAGATCTATAGTAAGTTCATTATCATCATTCCATGTATATTTCACCTCAGCCGTAAGATTGCCGGGATAACCCATCTCACCATCTTTCGAAAAATATCGGAAAAGGACCCCATCAGGAAGCTCTTGAGAATCCCATATCTGATTCTGGAAACCCTCCGGGCCACCGTGCAGATGATTAGGGCCATTATTGATAGGAAGATCGTATGTGATTCCGTCGATTTGCAGTTTTCCTTTGCAGATACGGTTGGCAAAACGCCCGGGAGTCTTTCCGGCACACGGGCCGTCGGCGAGATAGCTTGCCGGATCGGCATAGCGCAAAGTGACATTCTCGACATTGCCGTTCGCATCCGGAACAGACACTTCGGTAATACCGGCGCCAAGTGAAGACAATTCCACCGATGCTCCCCTTGCGTTTGTGAGTCTATATAGAGTCACCTCCCCTATAGGAGAGGCGACTTTTCTTGTTGTTATTTCCATAACAGATCAATCGAGTTTATGAGCACCATCAGATATTACCACGTCATAGATCATCGGGGCATGACCATATTTATCTTCAAAACGCTCGGTGATTTCCTCCACAAACTTGTCGTGGAGGTCATTCTTTACAAGATTGATGGTACATCCGCCGAAACCACCGCCCATGATGCGGCTTCCTGTCACTCCAAGTTTCTTTGCCTCCTCGTTAAGGAAGTCAAGTTCAACGCAACTCACCTCATAGTCTTTTGAAAGGCCCTCGTGAGTCTCATACATTTTCTGACCTACAGTCTCATAGTCGCCTGCCACAAGCGCATCGCAGACTGCAAGCACACGGGCTTCCTCTCCAATCACGAAGCGGGCTCTCTTATAATCTTCCTCAGAGATCTTTCCCTTTATCGCGTCAAGTTCCTTCATAGTGGCACCACGCAACGAGGGGCGGCCGAGAGCGGCCGCAACACGCTCGCAGCTTTCACGACGCTTGTTGTAGGGGGAATCCTTAAGTTCATGCTTCACGCGTGAGTCAACCAGCACGAGGCGATAGTTTTCCGGATTAAACGGATAATACTCGTATTCTGAATTCCGGCAGTCAAGACGCATCAGATGTCCTTTCTTACCGAAAACGGATGCAAACTGGTCCATGATGCCGCATTTTACACCGCAGTAGTTATGCTCTGTGCTCTGACCTATGAGTGCGAGGGTGAATTTATTGATCTTATTGTCGTTGAAAAGATCGTTGAGAGCAAAAGCGAAACAGCTTTCAAGAGCAGCAGAAGAAGAAAGACCTGCACCGAGAGGTATGTTGCCTGCAAACACGGCATCGAAGCCCTCCACCTTACCGCCACGCTTGATTATCTCACGGCAAACGCCAAACACATAGCGTGCCCAGCTCTGAGATGGAGCATCCTCTTCCTTGAGTCCGAACTCAGCATAGTCATCTACATCAATAGCGTATACACGCACCTTATCTGTGCCATTAGGACGAATCTCAGCCATTATCACCTTATCAATAGCTCCCGGGAATACATATCCCTCATTATAATCGGTATGTTCACCTATGAGATTGACGCGGCCGGCAGAAGCATACATTGTTCCGTGGTTGCCGAAACGCTGGAAGAAAAGTTCGTTGATTTTTTCTTTCATGATTTTATTATTTTAAAGATTTTCTTAAGTTTTCAGTCTTCAGATACCGGGATTGTGAGGCGAGCTGACTTCAGTCCTTTAGACCTTGCCTCAAGAGTCAGAGAACCCGGCTTTTCACCACTCTTGACAATGACAGTAGCTGCACCGCTGAAAAGATCCATCACCGGCTTGTTGAAGTCACGAAGCGAAGTGGGATCTCCGTTTGCAGTGGCGCGGAAAGAACCATCACCTGTCACCTTAAACGACACTTCCGGCTCGGCATCAGGAACCACATTACCATCTTTGTCCACAACCTGTACGGTGATATAAGCAAGGTCGTCGCCATTCGCCTCAAGAGAGCTGCGGTTGGATGTCAGCTTCAACTGATAAGGTTTGCCTGCTGTGCGCACCACAGCTTCACCGGCAACAGTTCCATCGGCATTATAAGCTACGGCTTTCACCTCTCCGGGTTCATAAACGGTCTCGTTCCACATCAAACGGTAACGGTTCATGTTGGTCGAGTCATTTTTTTCTCTGACTCCCTGGCTCTTTCCATTGATGAAAAGTTCAGCCTTAGGTGCATCTGTGTAGACAAAAACAGGTGTGATTTCCCCTTCACGTCCTTTCCAGTTCCAATGGGGTAGGATATGGAGGGTATGGTCCTTCCCATTCCACTTGGAGCGATAGAGATAGAAACGGTCTTTAGGAAGAGAAGCAAGGTCGAAGATTCCGAAATATGAGCTATGGCTCGGCCAAGCATCAGTGTCATAGGGAGAAGGCTCTCCAAGATAGTCAAATCCGGTCCATACGAACTGCCCCATGTCCCATGGATAGTCGTCGGCAGCGGCGAAGTCATCATCCGGAATATTACTCCAGGAGCAGTATTCCACATCATAGCCGGAGCTCTGGTTGCCCGGACGGGTTACGTCATAGGCTTTCACGACGGGGAAGTAATACTTACCACGGCTTGAAACTGTGGATGACGTTTCAGAGCCAAGAAGGAAATTCTGTGGAAGTTTGCCAATAGCATCCTGATATTTATGCACGCGGTAGTTGAAACCCGGCACATCGAGGGCGGCGGCAAAACCATTGGTGGTGACAGCGTCCACCTGATCCATTCCGCATGTCACAGGGCGGGTTGGATCTTCACGATGAACGATATCCTGAAGGAAAGTCAGTTCCTTAAGTCCGTCAGGACCCCACTGCGAGGGCACCTCATTTCCTATCGACCACATAACCACACTGGGATTGTTACGGTATTGGCGAACCATGTTCTGCACGTCACGCTCCGCCCATTCATTGAAGATAGTGCCATATCCGTTCTTTGATTTAGGCCGGAACCCCCAGTCGTCGAAAGGCTCGATCATCATCATGAGGCCAAGTTCGTCGCAGAGTTCCACAAGTTCCGGAGCGGGCATGTTATGAGCGGTACGTACAGCATTTGCCCCCATGTCCTTAAGTAGCTCAAGCTGATGGCGGAGCGCAGACTTATTGACAGCTGCGCCAAGCGGACCAAGGTCATGGTGGTTGCATACACCTTTAAACTGCAGCTTCTCGCCATTAAGGAAGAAGCCTTCTCCTGCCCTGACCTCCACACTACGTATACCAAAACGAGTGGAATACTCGTCGGCGACCTCGCCATCTACAATCACTTTCGTAGTTGCTTTGTAGAGGGCCGGATTCTCAGGACTCCAGAGATCCGGATTGTCAACGCGGAAGTTTTGGTTGAGGTTGACACCTGGATAGATCTTATATTCATGGGTATCTTTAGCTACCACTTTACCATCGGGGGCAGTGATTTCTGTAGAAAGAGTCACCATGTCTCCCTTATTGACACCTTCGAGAGAGGTCACGAGGTGGACAGTTGCATAATCTTTGCTTACGTAAGGAGTAGTGAGTTGTGTGCCCCACACCGGAACATGTACCTTGTCGGTAGCGAGCAACTTGACATTGCGGTAAAGTCCTGCGCCGGGATACCAACGAGAAGACATTGGTTTGTTTTCGAGGGAGACCTCAAGTTTGTTTTCGCCAGTCTTTACCAAAGGAGTGACGTCTACATAGAATGAGTTGTAGCCGTAGGGCCACATTGTTGCGATCTTGCCGTTGACATATACATGCGCGTTACTCATAGCCCCATCAAACACCAGCGCGTAGCTTCTGTCCGGAGTGTCAGGGATATTAAACGTGGTAGTGTAGAATCCTTTTCCCACATAGGGAAGACCACCGGTGCGTCCGGTTTTCCATGTGGCCACTTTTTCTCCATTTTGCTCTACGGCAACCTTCTGGATGTCGTTATCTCGGTCGAAAGGACCATATATAGCCCAGTCATGAGGTACGGTCACAGATTTCCAACTTAAGGAGTCTTGCGAGAAATTCCAGTTCTTTAGCAGGGTCTCAGTCCTTACAGACGCAAAAGATGCAAGGGCGAAGAATGAGAATGCCGCCAAAAATATTTTCTTCATCAGTTTGGTAGGTCTAATTTTAAGGTTATCGTTATCCTGTATTTGGTATTAGCCATTCAAATGACAAAGATAATAAAAAATCTACAGTATTACCAAACAAATTAAGAAAATTTAGAAATTACTTAATAAAAATAGTGGTTATCCATAAACATATAGCAACCGATCAAAGCCCTTGTGGGAATGCTCAATCTGTCGGAAGCACTTGAACATATCAATCACTCTGAAGTAGAGAGCACACTTGTCTTTACTGATTCGGGACCGTTGATGTCAATTATCTCGTATTTTGAATTATCGCGTGTTCACCTTCATGCGTATCAAGGTATTCTTCTATGGTTCGTTTAAATTCCGGATTCTATGCCATAAGAAGCGCTCAAATCTCTCATTTAATATTGCACTTCGATTTGGAGGCCTCATTTACCATCATCCCAGTTTGAAATGTGATGACCGGATTTGGCTTATGAGTTTGTTTATTTCAAGCCGAGCAGATGGGCAAGTATAGACTCTCCATCTGAATAGGGGTATGGGAGGAGGCAGACGGCAATGATGAGAGCCGTGAAGCCCAATGCAATCACAGCCGTCCCCCATCTGACGAGCGAAGGGGGAATCTCACCGAGCAGCTCCCGGACCTTCGGCGAGCGCAGCCCATCCCTGTCATGTTCATCTTTTGTCTTATTCATGATCTTATGTCTTATTCGTGTCAGGAGCCTAATTCGAGCTGGTTCTTCACAAGA
>CAYQXG010000033.1:0-28957 GCA_964421525.1 uncultured Sangeribacter sp.
ACTCGCCCAAAACCGCCCCGGGGCTCTTAAAATCTTTATGAGACGGGGTCTTATTAAGTCTCGTCCGGTTTTCGAGTGGATTTTTCATTGTGAAGAAGGAAGGGTGATGGCATCATAAGTTAAACGGCCTCATTACAAAAGACTCGTGCCTGACAATAAAAATCCTTATATAAACTGTTTTTTTTGGAGATTTTGTATTTAATAATTAACTTTGCACAATCAAACTTGATTTTTAGTTTTAATTATGAAAGAAAAGACAAAAAAACTTACCGAAAAAGAGGCCGAGATAATGGAAATATTCTGGAATCATGGTCCTCAGACAATTCGCGAGTTACTTACTTTCTATCCCGACCCCAAGCCACACTTCAACACAGTATCCACAACTGTAAGAATTCTCATGGACAAGGGCTTTGCCGCACACGTAGGGGAACGCAACTGCGCCTACCTTTATGGAGCAATTGTAGAAAGCAAGGATATAAGTGGCAACACACTGGCGCGTCTCGTAAAAACATATTTCAACAACAGTTATCGTTCAGTGGTTTCAGCGCTCGTCGAAGATGAAAAAATTAGCGTCGACGAACTTAAGGAAATCATCGGCATGGTAGAGAAAAATAACGAAAAGTAATTGCCATGGGTTCTTTCCTCGTCTATACATTCATTGCATCCGTAGTGATGACAGTGGCATTCATTATCTTTAAGATATTCTTCTCGCGCGAAAAACAGATTGCATTCAACCGCCTGACCCTCCTTGCAATATATGCCCTTTCATTTGCCTCATGGCCACTAAGCAAGATTAATTTTTCATTTTCTCAAGTGACCGATAATACCTTGCTTGAGATTGGAGAGTTGACGTCCGGTGGTGTAGTGGGTGATATTGCCCCGCTGACAGAAGTTTCCCACATTCCGGAGATCATTATCGCAATCTACTGGGCTGGCGCAGCTGTTGTGCTGCTTATCAATCTAATTTCCATCACAAGACTTTTTATAATTATCCATTCCGGAATCAAAATGGAAAAAGATGGCTACACACTGGTTATTGTGCCAAAGAAAGATATTTCCCCCTTCAGTTTTGGCAAATACGTAGTGATGAGCAGCTTGGGTATTGAATCAGTAGAGGAATTGGTCACTTGTCACGAAAAAGCGCACATTCAAGAATACCACTATATCGATCTGATAGTTGCTCAGATTGCATGTGTTATCCTTTGGTATAACCCAACTTCATGGCTTATGCGCGATGAGTTGAGACTCATTCATGAATATCAAGCAGATGCAAGAGTCCTTTCTTCGGGCGCAGATGCCCGTTCCTACCAGATGCTCCTTATCAAAAGGACCGTAGGCAACAAGTTCAGTTTGCTTGCCAATGGTTTTAATCATCATAAACTAAAAAACAGGATCACCATGATGCAGAACGAAAACAGCAGAAGACTTCGTCTCGTTCGCGCCATTATCCTCGTTTTAGCACTCGGTGTGGCTTCTGCATCAGCTCTTGCAGTTATCAATATTCCATCGGTAGCAAAAGGATTGCATAAACTTGAGACATCCTTTGTAGATTCCCAGCTCAAAGAACTACAGCAACCGATAAGCATTGTTAAAAATCCAGTCAAAAACAATGACAAAGAAGTTTTCATGGCTGTTGAGGAAATTGCGGAGTTCCCCGGAGGCATGAAGGAGTTGATGAATTATGTAATGTCAAATATCAGATATCCGAAAGGTGTCCAAAATACCGATTTTCAAGAACGTGCAATTGTCAAATTCATTATAAACGACGACGGATCAATCAGTGATGCACGCATAGTAAGAGGCACATCATGGCCCGAACTTGATCAGGAGGCAGTCAGAGTAATCAGTACAATGCCAAAATGGAAGCCTGGTAAAATTGGAGGAAAAGCTGTCAGTTCATACTTCACAATGCCTGTGACTTTCAGACTAAAGTCAGAGTCTGCTGAGTTCAACTAAAATAAATGACATTATCCAAACATCCAACCGCCAATTTATATTCAGTTATTAGAAACCGGTATTAATAAAAAGGAAAGTGGCTCTATGCAAAGTCACTTTTTTTGTGCCAATTAGTTGGTGACTAAGTCTATTTTATTCAATATTCCTTAGAACGGATACCCGATTGAGAAATGAAAAGAGGAGTCTCGCTTCCAACTGGGATGCACCAGAGGCCACGCTATTTCTCCCATGGCTGGATTATGTGCTTTCATTCCAAGGTCGAAGCGCAGGAGGAAATAGTCGAAATCCATACGAAGCCCAAGTCCATAAGCTGCGGCAAACTGCTTGTAGAACTCATTGAATTTGAACACGCCTCCCTGTTGGAATGGATAGCTCTTTATGGTCCATATATTACCTATGTCAATAAAGGCACCAAGCTCCAAGACCCAGAATAATTTCGCCCGATACTCAGCACTTGTTATCAGACGGATGTCGCCACATTGATTTATGAAATCACTCACTGAGTTGCGTCCCGGATATGCTCCCGGACCCAACGTGCGCACATCCCAGCCTCTCACTCCGTTGGCACCACCGCCATAAAAACGTTTCTCAAAAGGAAGCATCTCCGAATTTCCATAAGGTACTCCTACGCCTCCTCCGGCACGAAACGCAACCGAATTCCTTTCGTCAAATCTGTGAAGATACGCATAATCAGCCTCAAGGCGGAAATATTGAGAATAGTGGATACCAAAAACCTTATACGGATCCTGGTGAAAATTACTACGATGGGCAAAAATACTCGATATCGCAAATAGAAGGTTGCCCGCAAATTCCGCACTTACACGCACGTTGTAGATGTCTCGCTGCATGCTCTTCTGCCATGGGGTGGCATCGCGCTTGTTGGAATGATACCACCTCCAGCCCATCCTCATTATGAAATGATCCTCATAGCTGTAGCGCAAAAGAGGATTATCCGGCGCTATCAGATCAATGAAATTATTGGTTGATGCAGGCAGATACACATAGTTGATATCTATAGGAGTGAAAGTGTGCCTGTTCTGTTTCCGTGCATCAACCCACTTGTAGCTCCATCCGGCAGTAGATATGACTCGTGTATACTCCGGACGCTCCTGATAATTCATTGAGAAATTCACTTCTGTCGATGCCTGAATGCGTCTCCTTATACGCCTCGATATCGGCGCTTTGAATTCCGGCATGGAGAGTCCAAGATCCACAGAATACTCCATGTATCGGTTATTGAGCAAACCCTCCAGATTTCCTGACAGCGACTCATAACTGCCACGTAGTTTCCCGGTAAAGGTTTCCGACCCCCTACCTATATTGCGGTGAGAATAAGTCAGGCCAACCGCAACACCAAGATCACCCTCTGAATTTGTACCTTCAAGCTCAACACTTGCCGTTTGTGATTTTCCCGGGGTTAGCATAATATACACATCAAGTATTCCATCATCACCTATATGTCCCACCGGCACAAATGAGACATTGATAAACTTAAGGATACCAAGTCGCGAAAATGCCCTATAAGTCCTGTCTACGTTTTTCTGAGCAAACACATCACCGGGCATAAGGTAACAGTTGGCTGCTATCACAGATGGCCTCAGATAGCGCGTATCGGCATAAAGGATTTCTATCCCGTTGTAATTTGTAGAATCCTTCCCTACTGCAACTACAGGATTTTCAGTATTGATAGACTCTGCGTCGGCTATCACAAAAACTCTCCTTATCAGAAACCTTGAATAGAGATCAGCCTTCTCTTTAACAATATTGGAAGGATATGAAACCTTCATCAAGAGTTCAACATCCGAACTCCCCTCGGTAGTATCTGCCACAAACGTTATGCACTCTTTTCCAAAATTGTAATATCCGTTGTTGCGCAATGCATCAGTGACTACAGTCCGCTGTGTCTCAAGTACATCCCTTGCCAATGGGCTGCCGGGAATCGCGAGAAATTTTGCAGAGTCTGCCATAACTACTTCCCTGACAATTGAATCCGGAAACTCATAATCAACTTTGGATATCACTTTTCTGTGCCCTGGTGTCAAGGTATATGTCAGCTCAATTTTCTTCTTTTTATCATTCTTGACAGAATCTACCGCAACGTCTGCATTGAAATAGCCCTTGTTCTCAAGATATTGCAGCAATTGCGATGCACTTGCGTCAGTCAGTTCAGGATCATAGATCACCGGAGGCTCCCCAAGTTTTCGCATCCAGCGGTTCCACCAGTTCGTAGAATCCTTTCCACTCATATTATAAAAACCCAAACGGAACTTAATGCTCCAAAGCATTCTGTGATTTGGTGATTGGCGCAGGTAAGCCTGCATTTCAGACACGTCAAGTTGTTCACCTTTGCCAGTCGAGTCGACACGAATATTGACTTTGTCGAGAAGATAGCTCCCCTCAGGAACATGCTTGCTTGAGGAACATCCGATAACTATAAGACACACCAACAAAGGCACTATCCGACAGGAAAGGACCGATATTTGCCTTAAGGATGGAACCTGAGTTGAAAACATACTACAAAATTAGATAAAAAATTCGACATACCCGCTCCATTAATCTTATAAATCTGAAATATCCACAACTTTTTTATCCAACTGTCACGAAAAATGACTAAATTTGCAATATGGAATCTTACAACAGTCCCGAGGCACCCAAGGCATACTCTCTTTTAGCCTATACTCGCTTTGTAGCTCAGGCTCTCAGCAAGGAGCCGGTTCTTCTTGGCGCATGGGTCACTGCTGAAATAAGCGACATGTCTTCAAGCGGAGGACACTGCTATATGACTTTAATTGAAAAAGACCCTTCAGGAACGACGGTTGCCCGCATGCGAGCCACTATTTGGGCCTCAAGATTTGCTCATATCAGGAAAAAGTTTTTCGATGCGACCCAACGTGAACTTGCCAATGGAATGAAGGTTATGTTCTTTGGAGGAGCAAACTTCCACAGCAGCTACGGACTTTCATTCAATATCGGCGAGATTGATCCTTCCTACACTATGGGAGACCTTGAACGTATTCGCCGCGAGATTCTGGCCACATTGCAACGTGAAGGGGTGATCAACAACAACCGGTCTCTAAATATAACAGACCCTCCTCAGCGAATTGCGATCATATCATCCGCCACTGCCGCAGGATATGGCGACTTCATAAACCATTTGAACAACAATTCTTCCGGAGCTATTTTCTACCCTTTTCTTTTCCCCGCAATCATGCAAGGTGACAAGACTGCTTCTTCCGTGATCGCAGCCCTGCAACTCGTAGAACAAACAATTCCATTGCTTCAATGGGACTGTGTTGCAATCATCCGCGGAGGAGGAGCGACCACTGACATGAATGGATTCGATGATCTTGATCTCGCCAGAAGAATTGCAACATATCCTATTCCGGTAATAGTGGGGATTGGTCATGAACGCGACAGATGTGTGCTCGACGAGATTGCCTGCATAAGGTGCAAGACCCCTACGGCCGTTGCTGCATGGCTCTCCGACTATACAGCATACTCTTGGCAACAAGCTTCCGACCTGACATCAAAAATTGCAACCTATGCATCTGAACGACTAAAAGGTGAACACATTCGACTGCAAAGTCTTGAAACCATGATTCCGGCGCTTGCAGATACGCAAATCAAGAATGCCAGCCTCAAACTTCAGAGAATCTCCGCATTGCTACCCTCAATTGCAAGTGAGGCCACTTCTAAAGAGAGGGTAAGGCTTGAGAAAATCTCAACTTCTCTTAAGTTCTATATTCAGACAAGATTAGACAAGGAAAAACTCGCTCTGGAAAACATAGGGAAATTGATTGATGTTCTCAGCCCCACCGCCACCCTAAAAAGAGGCTACAGCATCACGCGCATTAAAGGTAGAGCCATTTCCGGTTCTACAGAGGCAAGACCTGGTGATATGCTTGAGACATTGACAGCCGACGGCACAATAATTTCCATAGTGAAAAGTTCTTGAATTCAATATTGTCATAGCACTAAAGACCTTGCATCCAAAAACTTGATTCAGAAAAATGAAAAAACTTATTATATTCGACCTTGATGGCACACTGCTCGACACCATTGCTGACCTTGGCACAGCTTGCAACTATGCACTCGAATCCAAGGGTTTCCATAGGCATCCTCTTGCCGCATACCCCTATATGGTAGGCAATGGAGTAAGGAAGCTTATGGAACGTGCGGAACCAGACGCCACCCCCGAAGAGATCGACGAACTTCTTGTGCTGTTTAGGGAATACTACGACGAGCATTGTACCGACTATACTCGTCCTTACGACGGGATACCGGAATTGCTGCGCCAACTCACCGACAAGGGTATTGCTTTAGCTGTCGCCACCAACAAATATGAGTCCGCGGCAAAAAGAATAATCAAGCATTTCTTTCCCGACATTCCCTTTGTTGCAGTGCTCGGACAAATTGAAGAAAGACCCGTTAAGCCCGATCCAAGTATTGACTTCGCAGTTCTGCTTGCTCATCCCACACCGAAAATGGAGACTATGCATGTAGGTGACTCAGCAGTTGATATTGAGACTGCACGTCGTGCTTGCGTTAATTCTGTAGGAGTGACATGGGGATTCAGACCGGTAACTGAATTGAGAAAAGCTTATGCCGATCACATAGTCTCTGCACCATCCGACATCTTAAAACTTGCTCTCAAAGATGACTGATCCAACTGACAATACTCCACGCCATGATGAAAAAATGACTCTTCGCAAAAGTGCAAAACTTCGCCACCGCACTCTTGTGCAAGAATTGTTTGAAAAAGGGAAATCTGTATATTCCGGCCCTTTGCGTGTAACTTTTAGGCCTCTATCCAAGCAAGAGCTTGCCGATTCATTCCGCGAAGATGTGCCAGATTTCATGGGACCGGTTCAGTTTATGATAACTGTTCCTAAGAAAAAACGCCGTCATGCAGTAGATCGGGTACTTATGCGAAGAAGAATAAGGGAGGCTTTCCGACTTCAGTGGCATTCTTTGAGAAAAATGATACAGGATGACAATGAGATCCGGACTCTCTCAATTGCCTTTATCTACATGCAAAACGAGAATTGCGACATGCACACCATTTCATCAGCTATGGAATCTGTTCTCTTAAAAATAAAGAAAAGGCTCTATCCCCAACCTTTGGAATAAACTTATAACGCTCCAGACCGTTAAACTTTCGTAAGCTAAAGTTGGTTTAAAAATTAAAGTGTTTAATCGCTAAGTCAATGGTGATGACTCATAAAACACATGACTCCCCTAAAAACCAAACGATTAAATAGTTAAGTAGCAAAACAGTTAAACAACTAAACAGTCAGACAATTGAACATCGTTCAAATAATCCTTACAGGGATAATTCGCTTCTATCAGGTTGCCATTTCCCCCCATACACCTCCGAGCTGCCGGTTCGTACCCACTTGCAGCGAATATGGAATAGAGGCTATCCGAAAGCACGGTGCACTCAAGGGTGGATGGCTCACCCTGAAACGCATTTTGCGATGCCATCCGTGGGGCGGTTCCGGCTACGACCCCGTACCATGAAATCCGAAAACCGAAATTTGAAGTTATGAATTTCACCCCATTATCTAAATATATATTCAATAAAAGAGCCCGACGCACTGACGGGTGGCACGGTCACGTTGAAGAAATTCAGCGTGCGCAATTGCAGTGGTTGCTTCAACATGCGGCCGACACAGAAATTGGGCGCAAATATGGTTTCCACGATATTCTAAATTCCACCGATCCGGTAGCCCTTTATACATCCGTAGTCCCGACTGTATCCTATGATGACATTCGGTCCTATGCCATGCGGATGGTTAATGGAGAAAGAGATATTTTATGGCCGGGACAATGCAAGCGATTTGCACAAAGCAGTGGCACAAGCGGAGGTAAGTCAAAATTCGTGCCCATAACCAACGATTGCCTTAAGCATAATCACTACCCCGGCACTTCCGACGTCGTTGCCCATTATCTGCGCATGAATCCCAACAGTCGTATTTTTTCAGGGAAAAGCCTGATTCTCGGCGGTAGTTTTGCAAATGAACTCAACCTAAAGTCTGATGTGAAAGTTGGCGATCTTAGCGCAACACTCATCGACCGTATGCCCAAACTGGCAGATATGGTGCGTGTGCCTGAGAAAAAGATTGCACTGATGGAGGATTGGAGCGAAAAACTTCCTGCTCTTGCCAATGCGGCTGCAAGATCAAACATCACTAATATTTCCGGTGTGCCGTCTTGGTTTCTTACTGTTATCAAAGAAGTCTGCAAGATAAGGAAAGTCGACAAGATTTCCGATATTTGGCCAAATCTTGAGGTGTTTTTTCATGGAGGGATAGATTTCAGGCCCTATCGGAAGGAATATGAAGAACTGACAGATGCATCCAAGATGCATTTCATGGAAACATACAATGCCAGCGAAGGATTCTTTGCCTTTCAGAACGACTTCAATGATCATTCCATGCTTCTAATACTTGATGGATGTGTATTTTATGAGTTTGAGCCAATTGATGGAGGCAAACCAATTCCAGCATGGGAAACAGAAGCAGGAAAGACCTATGAACTGCTGATAAGCAGCAGCAATGGCCTATGGCGCTATCATCTCGGCGACACCGTAACGGTGACAGCGACTAACCCTGTAAAGATTAGGATTGCCGGACGCACACGAAGCTTCATCAATGCTTTCGGTGAAGAAGTGATGGAAGACAATGCCAACCGGGCTATAGAAGCTGCCTGCGAGGCTACAGGGGCGGCTATAGCTAACTACACCGCCGGTCCATTCTATGCCCACAATAATCGGCGCGGTCATCATCAGTGGCTCATTGAATGGAACAAAATGCCCGATTCAATGGAAAAATTCTGTACTGTTCTTGACTCCTCGCTTCAGGAAGTGAATTCAGACTACCAGGCCAAAAGAGCACATACTATTTTCTTAGATCCGCCGGAAATTATAACGGCAAAAACGGGGCTGTTCGACCTATGGCTTGCTCACGCCGGCAACCATAAGCTTGGGGGACAGCGAAAGATACCCCGCCTAAGCAACAATCGCCTGCTTCTTGATCAACTCCTTTCTCTAAACTAATTGTTTTAACGTAGTAGTTATTTTCAATATTGTCGCAAATATCCGTTAGGAGAGCCGATAATAATGCAAAAACCCCAGGCCAAGGCCTGGGGTATAATCTTAAAATCAATTGCCTTTTTTCTATGATTCGTTCGCTGCGAATTCCATAAGATATGCTTTTATGAACTCATCAATCTCACCATCCATCACCGAATTCACATCAGAAGTCTGATAGTTAGTGCGATGATCCTTCACACGGCGATCGTCGAAAACATAGCTCCTGATCTGAGAGCCCCACTCTATCTTCTTCTTGCCGGCCTCAACCTTTGCCTGCTCTTCCAAACGATGGTTCATCTCCTTTTCGTAAAGGATGGAGCGCAGATGGCGCAAGGCATTTTCCTTATTCTTCGGCTGGTCGCGGGTTTCGGTGTTCTCTATAAGAATTTCCTCTTCTTCGCCTGTATATGGATCCTTATATTGATATCGAAGACGCACACCTGATTCAACCTTATTCACGTTCTGACCGCCGGCACCACCCGACCTGAAGGTATCCCAAGATATCCTGGCTTGCTCTACGTTGATCTCAATAGTGTCGTCAACAAGGGGTGTCACGAATACAGACGCAAACGAAGTCATTCGTTTTCCTTGTGCATTGTATGGACTCACACGCACCAGACGATGAACCCCGTTCTCACTCTTTAGATAGCCATAGGCATAATCTCCTTCAATATTGATAGTCACCGACTTTATACCTGCATCATCACCTTCCAGCAACTGCGCTATCGATGTCTTGTAGCCATGTCTTTCAGCATATCGTAAATAAAGGCGCATGAGCATCTGTGCCCAATCCTGACTCTCTGTGCCCCCCGCTCCTGAGTTGATCTTCAAAACCACGCCGAGTTTATCTTCTTCACGCCGTAGCATATTGCGAAGCTCAAGGCTTTCCACATCTTTTGCTACCTTTGCGTATTGCTCATCGACTTCCTCTTCGGTTACGAGACCTTCCTTGACAAAGTCGAATGCCAGTCGGAGTTCCTCCACCTGCTTCTCCAATGCCTCATAAGAGTCTATCCAGAAATGAAGATCCTTGATTTTCTTCATCTGGGCCTCTGCTTTGGTTCTGTCTTCCCAAAAATCAGCTACATGTGTGCGGAGCTCTTCTTCCTCAACCTCAATTTTTTTTGTGTCAATGTCAAGGTATCTTTTGAGCGCACCGGTACGCTCCTCAGCTTCCTTAAGTTGTTCCTGTGTTATCATTTTTTTGTTTTTCTCTTTTTCGGAGCCGCATCTTGCTGCTCAATGAGCTTGAGCACATCATCAAGCGTCAGCGACACTGGGTCGGTGCCCTTAGGTATCTTATAGTTAATCTTCTTTTTGGCACCGGCCGGAAGATACGTGAAATATGGTCCGAACCTGCCGTTTAATATCTCTATCTCCGGACGCTCCGGGAAAGACTTGATGAATTTATTGGCTTCATCATGCCGTTTCTTCTCTATTAGCTCTATAGCCTCTTTTTCTGTGATCGACAACGGCGACATATCCTTAGGTATCGACACAAACACAGAGTCATGACGGATGTAAGGACCAAATCGACCTACCGCTGCAAGAATTTTCTTACCCTCGAACGTTCCCACATCACGCGGCAGCTCAAAAAGTTTAAGAGCCTCTTCCAATGTAATGGTCTGTACACTTTGACCCGGTTGTAGCGAAGCAAACAAAGGTTTATCTTCGTCAGCTGCATCTCCTATTTGCACTACAGGACCGAAACGTCCTATCTTGACCGACACCGGACGTCCTGTCTTGGGATCGGTTCCAAGTTGGCGCTCTCCTACCTTATGCTCCATCTTTAGAGTATTGATCTTCTCTATTTCAGGATGGAAATCACTGTAGAATTCCGACATCTCGTTTTGCCATGGCAATTTTCCCTCCGCTATGTCGTCAAATTTCTCCTCTATTTTTGCAGTGAAATTATAATCGAGAATATCGGGGAAGTATTCCGTAAGAAAATCATTGACCACCATACCCGTGTCAGTTGGAACGAGTTTTCCTTTTTCCGAGCCGACAGAGAGAGTTTTGGTCTTCATGGAAATCTTTCCTTTCTTTAACGTGATTTCTTTAAAATCACGCGGTGTGCCCTCCTTCTCACCATGCTTCACATATTCTCGCTGTTGGATAGTGGAGATTGTGGGGGCATACGTAGAAGGACGGCCAATACCCAGCTCCTCCATCTTTTTAACCAGTGATGCCTCAGTGTATCTTGGAGGAGCTTGAGTGAAATCTTCTGATGCCATGATTTCTTTAGGGCTTAGGGTCATTCCGGCTGATAGTGGAGGCAAAGCTGTATCTTTTCCACTTCCTGTCTGATAAACCTGCAGGAAACCGGGGAATACGACAACCTCGCCTTCTGCCTTGAACACCCCATGCGATGTATCCTCGGGCGCATTATCACCCGAAGGCATTACTGCTATATCAACGGTAGTCTTCTCTATGTCGGCATCCGCCATCTGCGAGGCTACAGCTCTTCGCCATATTAGATCGTAGAGTTTCTGTTCCTTAGCATCCCCATCTATAGTCCGATTGCTCACATACGTAGGCCGGATCGCTTCATGCGCCTCCTGTGCTCCCTTAGAATGTGTGTGATAATGACGTATCTTCAGATACTCATCACCCATATCATTTTTTATCGTTGAGGCGATATCGCGTAGTGCAAGTTCCGAAAGATTGGTGGAGTCTGTACGCATATACGTGATTTTTCCATCTTCATAAAGTTTCTGGGCTATGACCATAGTCTGGTTAACCGAGAAACCGAGCCTCCGCGACGCTTCCTGCTGCAGTGTTGACGTCGTGAATGGAGGATAAGGCTGTCGCTTGCCGGGCCTGACATTTACTTCCGAAATCTTGAACGTTGCATCATGGCATTCTGTCAGCACATCCATCGCATCTTTTTCATCGGAGCAACGGCGTGATAGATCAGCTTTCAATAGGCTTTTGGAGCCTGGAATCTCAAATTGGCCTGAAACTCTATAATATGATTCCGGTGAAAATGCAGCTATCTCCTTCTCTCTCTCACATATCAATCTGACTGCAACACTCTGCACACGCCCTGCAGATAACGATGGCTTAATTTTTTTCCAAAGCACCGGGCTAAGCTCAAATCCCACGATACGGTCAAGCACCCGACGTGCCTGTTGCGCATTGACTCTGTCAAGGTCTATATCGCGCGGATTAGCGATAGCATTGAGTATTGCCGGTTTTGTAATTTCATGAAAAACAATTCTTTTTGTGTTCGCCGGCTTAAGGTCCAACACTTCATAAAGATGCCACGCGATGGCTTCCCCCTCGCGGTCCTCATCAGACGCGAGCCAAACCATATCGGCTTTCTTCGCGGCTTCTTTCAACTTGCGCACGGTGTCTTTCTTGTCGGCCGGGATCTCATATTCCGGCTGGAAATTATTGTCAAAATCTATCGCGATACCCTTCTTCTTAAGGTCGCGTATATGACCGTAAGAGGAAAGTACTGTATATCCTTTGCCAAGGAATTTTTCTATGGTTTTAGCTTTTGCAGGAGACTCTACTATTACAAGATTATTCATAATATCCTTATAATCAGGCAACAAATGCCCACATACAACTATTTCGCCTGCTTTTGGCGATTTTTGTGACGCAAAATTAATACTTTTATTTCACAAACACAATATTAAGGTGTATTGTTTTGGAAAAAACATTTTCTTAATCGTTATATATGTAGGGTGGAATCGGAAAACGGAAAACGGAAAAACGAAAAAATGGCAAACAAACTCGTAGAAATGATTCGCCGACAGGCGGAAAAATATGGTGATAGAGAAGCTTACCGCTACTGCTGGCGCAAGGCTGGTGAATGGCTACCAACAAGTTGGGAGGAATTCCGCGTTCAGATAGATGTAGCGGCAAGGGCTCTTGCTCGTCTTGGCCTTAAGGAAAAAGACACTATCGCTATATGCTCAAACAACACTCCTCAGATCCTCATAACTGAATATGCGGGCTTCCGCAACCGTGCTGCAACAATCCCTCTTTATTCCAGCAGCAGTCAGGCTCAATACCATTTCATCGTTAACGACGGTCAGCCTCGTATCCTTTTCGTAGGAGAAAAGCATCAGTATCCTCTCGCCTACAACTATTGGAAAAAACATCCTGACCAGATCGACAGGATAATTATCTTCAAAAATGACGGGCTCGATAGGTTCCCCGACGACTCGGTATCTATTTCATGGGAAGACTTCATGAAAATTGGAGTCGAGGCCGATGAGGATATACGTATTTTGGTCGAGCAGCGGACAGATCGCGGATTGCCGGAAGATATAGCCACACTTATCTACACATCTGGAACCACAGGTGAGCCCAAAGGAGTTTGCCTATCACACTCCAATTATGACGCGGCAATGGAAGCCCATCTGAAATTCCTTATTAACGTTACCGACAAGGATTTGTCTATGGCATTCCTTCCAATGAGCCACATACTCGAAAAAGCATGGTGTTTCTTCTGCCTAACTAAAGGAATAAGGATAGCTGTCAATGAAGACCCGAGGATTATTCAAGACACCATAAAGGAAGTGCATCCCAACATAATGACATGCGTGCCCCGGTTCTGGGAGAAAGTATATTCTGCTGTCAAGGAGAAGATATCAAAGATGAGCAAGATGCAGCAGATGATGGTAGGTCGTGCAATTCGTGTCGGTTATCGTCGTAATCTCGGCTTCAGGCGTGAGGGCAAACCGGTGCCAAGCTTGCTCGAGAAGGAATATCAGTTCTGGGATAAGAAAGTATTCTCCAAGGTTAAGGAAGCCATCGGCATTCCAAATCCGAAGATGTTCCCTACTGCCGGGGCTCCACTTAGTCCACGAATCACTGAATTCATGCAGTCTATCGGCATTAACGTGATAATTGGATATGGACTTAGCGAGACCACTGCCACCGTATCGGCATTCCCTCTTGAAGGTTATGAGATTGGGACTGTCGGCAAACCTCTTCCCATGGTGAAAGTCAAAATCGACAAAGAGGGTGAGATTCTTGTAAAAGGAGCCACTGTTACAGCAGGCTACTACAACAATCCCGACGCCAACGCAAAGGCTTTCACAGACGACGGCTGGTTCCGCACCGGCGATGCCGGCTATCTCACCGAGACGGGAGCTCTCGTCCTGACTGAAAGGGTAAAGGATCTTTTCAAGACTTCTAATGGTAAATACATAGCTCCACAACTGCTCGAAAGCCGTCTTGCAGAAAACAAATTCATCGATGAGGTGGCTGTCATTGGTGATGAACGCAAATATGTCACAGCCCTTGTTGTGCCTAATCTCTCACAACTTTTACCCTGGGCGGAGTCTAAGAAATTAGAAACAGGAAACCTTGAGAAGCTGCTTCACGATCCAGTTGTCATCGACATGTTCATGACAGAAATAAATGAGTTGCAAAAGGACCTCGCATCTTATGAACAAATCAAGAAAATAACCTTGCTGCCCAATCATTTCTCAATCACACATGGTGAAGTCACCAACACTATGAAAGTCCGCCGCCCGGTTGTTGCAAAACGCTATGCTAAGGAAATCGAGGCTATGTACGATGGGCCAAAAGACGACGAGTCTCCTCTGATTCCTGAAGAATCTGAACAGAAATGAAAACGATACTCAACCGACATATAATAAATGCGGATGCAACTTTAAGAGAAACACTGGTTGCTCTCAACAACCTCAGTGGAGACTCTATGACACTTTTTGCCATCGATAATGACGGCAGGCTCATAGGTAGTCTCACAGATGGGGATATTCGTCGTGCCCTTATTGCCGGATACACAACCGAAGATCGTGCTTCCGATATCGCTTTCCGCAATTATATAGCCCTCAACACAGGAGAATCGCCCGAAACAAGATATCACATAGTGTCGAAGGCAAGAGATCGTAGGATAAATCTTCTTCCTGTAATCGACAATGGAATGCTCGTCGATATCCTCGACCTTAGAAAAATAAAATCAGCTCTTCCTGTAGATGCAGTGCTCATGGCTGGTGGAAGAGGTGAACGATTAAGGCCTCTTACACTTACGACTCCAAAACCACTCCTTAAGGTTGGTGGCAAACCAATAATTGACTATAACGTTGAGTCTCTCATGCGCTATGGGGTAACCGACATTTATGTAACTGTCAATTATCTTAAGCAACAGATAATAGATCATTTCGCCAAATCAAATTGGGAAGGGAAGGTACATTGCATTGAAGAGCCATGCCGTCTGGGCACAATGGGTAGTGTGGCTCTAATTGACACCCTTACGCATGACCAAGTTATTGTAATGAACTCCGACCTGCTTACAAACATTGATTTCGAGAGGCTTTGGCGTCATCACATCGACAGCGGTGCAGCACTCACCATGTCGACCATTCCATACACTGTGTCGATACCTTTCGCAATCCTGCGTACTGAGGGCGACAAAGTAATCGGCCTTGAAGAGAAACCCACATTCAACCATTTTGCCAACGCAGGCGTATATATGATAGACCGCAAAGTTCTTCAAGAAATTCCTAAGGGTGAATACCTCGATGCTCCTGACTTTGTTGAGTCTCTTATTGCAAAGGGAAAGAAAGTGTCGCACTTTACAATCGATGGCACTTGGATCGACATCGGCTCGCCCGACGACTTCCGCTACGCCAACGAAGTAACTCGCCATCCTTTCTGATCATTAATTAAATAGCTCGAGAATTTTATAATGTTATAGAATGCTCCGCGTAGCACTGCTGAATGTCAGCTCGCATGGCTGATGATTATGCAGAAACCCCGGGTGAAGCCTGAGGTGCAGCTAAAAAAAATTTGCCACGGAGAGCATCTTATAGAATTATAAATTCAAAATTCTAAAATTATTAAACATGGCTGAATCAAACTTCATAGACTACGTTAAGATTCTTTGTCGCTCTGGCAAAGGCGGAGCCGGCAGCAGACACTATCATCGTGCCAAATACATTCCTAAAGGAGGTCCCGACGGCGGAGATGGTGGCCGGGGTGGTCACATCATACTTCGTGGCAATCGCCACAAATGGACTCTTCTCGACCTCAGGTATCAACGACATATTTTCGCCACCGATGGACAAAGCGGTGGAGAAAACCGCTCTACCGGCAAAGATGGAGAAGACAGGATAATAGAAGTCCCGATAGGGACAACCGTTTTCGATGCAGACACAGGCGAATATTTGTGCGAGATAACTCAAGACGGCGAGGAGATTAAGCTTCTTCGCGGTGGTAAAGGCGGCCGTGGCAATGTGCATTTCGCCACACCTACCAATAGGGCGCCACGCTATGCACAGCCGGGTCAGCCGGCTATCGAGAAAACTGTAATCCTCGAACTTAAGTTGCTCGGCGATGTAGGTCTTGTAGGATTCCCGAATGCCGGTAAGTCAACCCTACTCTCTGCTATTTCAGCCGCCAAACCGAAAATAGCCGACTATCCGTTCACAACCATGGAACCAAGCCTTGGCATTGTAAGCTACCGTGACAACCAGAGCTTCGTTATGGCTGACATCCCGGGAATTATTGAGGGCGCAAGCGAAGGGAAGGGGCTCGGACTGCGTTTCCTACGCCATATAGAACGTAATGCAGTTCTTCTCTTCCTTATTCCAGCCGACTCCTCCGACATTAAGAAGGATTATGAGATTCTTCTCAATGAACTTCGTCAGTTCAACCCCGAACTGATGGATAAAAGTCGGGTCCTCGCCATTTCCAAATGCGATCTCCTCGACGATGAGCTCCGTGAGGCGATAAAGAATGAACTTCCCGAAGGCATTCCCACTGTGTTCATCTCCGCTGTAACCGGACAGGGGCTTACTGAACTCAAGGATGTATTGTGGCGTGAGATCAACTCTGAGGATAACATGGTTAAGTCTACCATCACACATCGCAATCTCGACCGTCACCACCGCGTTGAGGAAGAAGATGAATTCATCTTCCATCAGGACGATGACGAGGAGGAAGACTGGATGCCTGAAACCGATGAAGAGTGGGCAGATGAATTCTGGGATGAGGAGCAATCTGTCAACGACGAAGACAGTACCTGGCGCGGCTCAAAGAAAGGCACCGGAAAATAATCCTGCAGCAAAGCTTCAAAGGCGCGTTGCAGAGTTCAGACGTCGGCGTTCAGTGTAGGGATGCACCCTGGTCACCAGCCAGCCGATAGTCAGCTCGGAGAGTAGATACTTATATTGCAACCCCAGGTTTCAACCTGGGGCTAAAATAATAACCCCAAATAAGCCTCGGAAAGGCGTCTTATGATGCAGAATAAATCAGACAGAACCCTTCTTCAATTAGACATAGCGGGGATCCTTAAACAAAGGATTCCGGTCTCCAAACAGCGCTACATTCCCAACTTCCTCTATCGCGTCCTGCCCAGGCTTATTCATCAGGACGAACTTAATGAAATGCTCCGTATCTCCTACCCGTCAATGGGCAGCGAGTTCTCTCAGAAGATTCTAAAGTATCTTGATATAGAAGTTGTGGTTGAAGGAGAGGAAAACCTTCCCAAAGATGGTGTCCGTGTAGTTTTCGCATCCAATCACCCCCTCGGAGGTCTCGACGGCATTGCACTCATAGCAGTTCTTGGCAGTCGTTATGGCGATAATAATATCCGCTTCATGGTCAACGACCTCCTCATGAATGTCGAGCCGTTAAGCAACGTATTCCTCCCCATAAACAAATACGGTAGTCAAGCACGGGCTGCCGCCGAAGCTATAAACAAGGAATTTGCATCCGACCGCAACATTATAGTTTTCCCTGCCGGACTCGTGTCGCGTCTCCACCAAGGAGGAGAGGTAAGCGATCTAAAATGGCAGAAAGCGTTCATGCAGAAAGCAATGGAAAACAACCGCGACATAATACCGATTCGATTCGTTGCTCTCAACAGAAAACGCTTCTACCGTCTGGCCAAATGGAGAAAAAAGCTTGGCATCAAAGTCAACATAGAGCAAGCGACACTTCCTGCCGAACTTTGTGCCTCACGTGGCAAGAAGTTCCGGATCATTTTCGGAACTCCCATAAGCATATCTGACATTCAGAATTCAGATAAAAACCTTCCAAAGGTTGCTGCCGAAATACGCCGGAAGGTCTACACCATGCACCCCCCCGAAAAACTCTGACAAAAGAAATTGGTTATTCTCCCCGCTACATGCGAGCAATATCTTCAAGCGAGAATTTACCGTCTATTTCACGTGGTTCCTTCTTGCCGGAGAGAATGTCAAACATAAAATCGCGTATTGCTGTGGTCTCAAGTTTAGCGGGTGACCCATCTGCCTTCACTCCCAGATCATACGTCTTAAGCAGTTGTGGCCCAAGTGCAGCTGCCGTCAGAAGGAAATGATTCTGAAATTTATCTGTGTCAATCATATCAGCCGCAAGCACCTTACCTATAACAGTGAAAGAGCGTAAGTTACGTTGTTTTTCACCATCTGTCAGCGTAGAACGCACCTCATCAGCTATAAGATCCATCGGAATTCTGCCCGATTGGCTGTCTTCCGGCATATCGCGGTATAGAGAGCCTAAGTCTACCAAAGATAGGTTAAACAGACGTGTATTAGGATTGACGATCGGAGGTTCTATAGTGAAAGCCGAAGGAAGCAGCAGCTGCACAGTACCTGAAAGACTAACACGAGGTGTGTTGAATGTTCCTACAACACAATTGTTGAGTTCTGCTTCCTGAGTAGCAAATACTCCACCTATAACGACACAATTTTCAAGAGTGATATCATCGGCATAGATGCTGCCTGCGACATAAGCATTGTGCAGTGTCACAGATTTACCATTGATGTCGGAGCAGAACACCGGGCGGCACCCCGCGGCACGTGCAGTCACTGAACCTGCCGAGCCAACCGACTTCATCAGCATTACATCTCCTTTGACATCTCCTGATATGTAAAACTCCTTCTGTGCAAATACAGCACCTTGGATTTCCACATCTCCGCCTCTGATCTGTATGTTGTGGCCAAATACAGCGCCCTCTACTGTAGTGTTGCCGCCAAATATCACATTCCTCGTCAGTTGCGCTATCTTTTGAGGCAGGATAGCTCCTCTGACAAGATTATCTTTCAATATCAGTTCTGTTGTGTCGAAGCGCACTTCGCTTATTTCTTTCTTATCGTTCATTTTATTGGGTCTTATTTATTACCTGGTACGGCAGTTTTGGATAGATTGAATAGTCGGGATGCCATGTCTACAACCCGTCTGTCATGTTCATTGGTGCTAATCTGCATTGCATGTGCTACGTTTGAACCAAAATAATCGCTGATTGCCCTGGCATCCTCCTCCTTTACATGCGAATTCCAGCCATAACCATCCATTTTCGAAGCAAGTTCTTCCTTCGGAACTTCACTAAGCAACGGTGAACTGTAGACTTCACGACTTGACGAGCCGTCTTCTTTAACTGTCTCTATCACGCAGAACGGACTGCAAAGTGAAGCAGATTCACCTCCCTGTCGAAGACAGCTGTCAATCACTCGGTCACATGCATATTGAGCCTCAAGAAACCGCCGTCCTTTCTCAATGGCATTGATTGCTTGTTTTTTGACAAGATTTGCTGCAATCACCGACTGCACCCTTGAATTTTCCTCTGACGTGACGGAAACTGTTGCCACACTGTCGTCTTTCCCGGTCTGTGAACCAACGGTATCGAGTGTTCCGATAGTTTTGAACACAGGTTCATCTACTGAATAGATACGGTTTTTCAGTTCATTGTTCAGGTCATTGAAGATCTTACCATATCTATCTGCCAGACGCTGATAGTCTACACCCATCTGACGTTTTTTGTCATTGCATCGATCTGCAAGCCCTTTGAGATGAACCAAAAGCGCCTCTGTCCGTGACTTAAGCTCAGCAATCTGCTGAGAGATATCACTTTGCACCGTCTTAAAAAAACCGGATATAATTGTGTCTCCTATTTTCTTGGATGTCTCACCGATAGCCTTCACATGGGCTGCCTCTGTTGCCGCAACCGACCCCGTCAGCAAGTCAATATGATGCTTCATATTGTGAATTTCTGCATCAAACGGCTCCGTATTCACATGCACTTCGAAATCTATGGATTCCGTAACACTACCGCTGAAAGACTTGGAGCCTCCATGTTCCGATGCAGGATATGAAACAGATCCTGAATAGTGGACAGTTATATTTTTTCTAAAATGTCTTGTGTAACTCATACCTGAATTTGTTTATGGATTACTGCAAGGTCTCATAAGGATGCATCTCAAACATACGCAGGATTTCCTTCTGTCGACGCGAATCCAATCCGGAAGACGACACCAACTGTCTGAATTGATTTGACACCTCTTGATCTATTCCCTGACTCGATTTCCAGTTGAGGGCGCCTGAACGCTGTGCTACAGACAACTGTGTCTCTATCGCATGGCGCGCAGCATCTCCTATTCCAAGCTCAGATATGTACATCTGTGTCTGACGATTGCCGCTTCCGTCGAAACAACTCTCCATGATAGCAACCGGAACCGATAAGGTATCCGTATTCTCATTCATGTGACGGTTCAAAAGAATCTTATCCGTGATTGCCTGCAATCGGTTGGAAGCTGAGATAAAGTTTTCAATTGACTCAACAGCCTTTGCAGCCCTGAACTTCAGATTCGAGGAAGTGACGGTCTGAGCTACCTTTATGCTCTCAGACTGCCCGATGGGAACTACTGATACGAGTTGATTGCTGCGGTTGGTTACTTGATCGGTATCTGTCACAGCAAAGTTGAGAACTGGTCGGTCAAGCTCTGTTATCCTTTGGCGTAGATTGCGGTTAAGCCCGTTAAACAATTTTATATATCTGGCGGCTAACATCTGATAATCGCGCTCCATTCGGCTTTTTATCGACTTCAGCTGCTTGCTCTGTTGTTGCAGCCGCATCAGCTGTGCGTCCACCTTACTCTGCAAAGTTGCCATTTTCTGTGATATTTGCGAATGAATCATGGAATAGAAACCTTGATTCACTTTCCGGCAAACCCTGTCGGCTCCGTCCTGCTGAGCCTTAATCACCGCAGACTGCATCACTGTCACCGCCGTAGTCGTAGCGTCTACATGATGTTTCACTGAACTGACCTCTCGTGCCATTTCAGTGGTGTCTACAAGGCAGTCAAAATTATGTGACATATTTGAAATATCTTTAGTGATTATTATTAATCTTCACTTGAGGAATCATCTTCATCCCCGCTCTCATTTGATTCCGCCTCATAGGCACCCGACGGTTCATTCATCCCTGCCAGAGCTTCTCTCACCATTGCCGGTAGATTAATAGAGAAATGCTCATTTGCCATATCACTTATATGTGGCCGGGGTGGAAGTTCCGAGTCTTTCGCCAGTTTGGGATTGACAGTGGCAAGAGTTTTCCTGCGATCGTCCATTGCATGTATTTCTGATGCAGCCACTGCCACTGAATTGGAATAGCCATCCCTAAGTTTGGCATCATAATATTCAACATGACCAAATCTTGCCGCCTTAATTTCGATATCTTCCTTGAGCCGCTCTATATACTCTTCAAAATCATTCTGGCATTTCTGGAATTCCTGACTTTGAAGTTCAAAGGCAGCAAGTGTCTCGGCTGAGTTATCATCATACGACACTACTGTTACATCAAGGTCATCGTCGGAATTCTTCATCTGGTTTTCTGTTCGCTTGAGGGCAAGCAGATTGTTATACGCACTCACATACTCAGTAAGCGTAGCCTGCATGAGATTTATCAAATCGGCACTTTCCTCTCTGTTCGAGCGGTAGAATGCATCTGTGTCCTGATGCCATTTGTTTAGATAACTGATTTTCTGATCCTTTATATGATTGTAGATTTTCAGACGTTCTATTCTATTTTCTTGCATTAGATTCTGTACCATTGGGGCTACAATCTCCTCATACATCTGATGTAGTCCGAATGGCTGCACTGTTTGCGAACCATCTTCTGCAACCCAGGTGCCTGACAGCGGATTATATTTCACTCTTGATGACTGTCGCAATTGGAAGGGCTCATATCCTTGCACATCTTCCACATAATCGAATTTTTCATGACGTATACGGTCGATTTCCTCAGCCTCAAGCACCGGAGAATAGTGATTATAAGGCGCTTTCAATATCTGATACAGCAGACGGTTTGAATCGAACACCACCTTGTCTACTGAGGCTACCTTCAACCGGGCTACAGTCTGAACTGAAGTTCCTATAGCTTGCATCAGACCTTTGAGAATCTCCTCAAATTGCGTGGTTTCATTTGAAAGTGAGCTCTTAAGTTCGTTTATCTCTCGGAAACGTTCCACTCCTGGAGCATAAGCATCTGCATTGAAGACTTTCACTACAGGGACGTCCTCGGGAATTGTAGCAGCTGCAAACTTGTCAAGTTCTGTCAGATATTGGGAATCATCAAGAACCAATGGCAGTGTGACAGAAGAAGTCTCAAGATCATCCATGCAGAATGCTACGGTACGCAACGAGCGCTCCAGCGCCCCGAGATAATCATTTTCCTTTATTTCCTGAATTGATAGGGAATAATCATCGGTAGAGATTGACTCGGACTGCTCTGATGTCTCTACAACAGGAGCCTCTTTCGATAGACTTTCCAATGCATGTATGGTCTCGATAAGAAGTGGGTTCTGGCGCGACATGGATAGTGAGATATCTGAATCGGGTACCGTATTGGTATAGTCAACGATGAAACTCTTGTTTTGGTATTTCACCTGTTCTCCTATCGGCACGTAAGCAATCCCAAGTTTATTCACCTTATAGCCACGGAAGATTTCAGCATGCACTTGCCGGAATTCATCTATTCTGGCCTCAAGGGCCGCTATCTGCTTCTCAATATTATTCTTGATTATGAAATAGGGGAATATAAATAGGAATAGCCACACCCATGACTTCGACAGCTTCTCATTCAGTTCTTCAATCTCTTTCTTGAGTTCTTCAATCTGCTTCTCAATACGCTCCTCTTCAGTCACGACACGCTCCGCTGCCTGGCGATAATAGTTGAAAAGGATCTTGGCCTGATCTTGCCATATATTGGCGGTATCTGCGAAAATTTTTCCGTCCATTATGTTCGTATATGTTCGTAATTAATTGGTGTTATAATCTCACATGGTCTTACGACGACGTTGCATATCTCGTTCAAGTTTTCCTATCAGCTTTTCTATTGCATCTCTATTCATATCATAGTCGTATATGGAGGCATGAAGGATTCTGCAGTCTTCCTCAATCAGTTCGTCTGCTTCTTTTGCAGATGGCGATGACGAGGGTGTTAGATAGCGCGTTTCAGCCAAAATCTCCCGCAAACGGCCCTTTACGTTCTCTGGAATTCCCTGCATATCTTCTACCTCGATAAGCAGATTGGAGATTGCTGATTTCACAGTAGACTTACCTACTTTTATCCTCTCATCACTTTCAGCAACCTGTACCGTTTTCTCCATGCTGCGCTCCGAGGCAAGCAGGGCAGCTCCAAATAAAAACAAGAAAACAGCCTGAAGGCAAATCTGAGACTTGAAACCCATTGGCTCCTCATCAAGCAGAAAGAGAACAATATTGACAGCAATCAGTAGCAACGCCAAAATTGAGTACCATGTCACAGCGGCCCAGCGTATTCCTAACCCTCCGACTTGTTTATGAGCTTTGCCTCTTAAATCTACTGCCGGTTTAAGTGCGTTGTAAGTCCACAGCCAATAGACTATCGACACCACAACAAAGTCAAGTATCCTGACCTCCGGGATAAAGGTCTTATCAGGAATCACGAAGAAGAATATGAAAGCAATCAACCCTTCTCCTATCAACGACAAGATTATTGAAATTATACTAAGATTCATAGGTGATCGTATATTTAGATTGCATTAATTATGTCCGTTTATTGCCACATTTAGGACAGAATTTTGCTGTAGGGGGCATCGTGGAGCCACATCTACTGCAATAATTGCTGTCGGTTATAACAGCTTGTCCACATCCCGGGCAAAATGTGGAGCCTTCAGGTATCTCGGTATGGCAATGCGGGCATTTAGGCAAGCAACCGGCAAGTTGGGCACCGCAGTTGACGCATCTTCTTGCTTCCTCTGCATTATCCGATCCACAGTTGGGACATGGGCGGTATTTGTTGCCGCAATTTGGGCAGAATCCCATGGTAGACGGGAATTTTTTGGCACATGATGAACAATAAACCATCTTGACACCTAAATTGCTCCCATTTTGCGCGTTCTGTCCTCCTGCATTTGTTGTCTGTCCGCCGAAGGTAGGCTGATGGAACTGGGGATTCATGGCAGCTCCTCCCATTCTGCTCATTCCATTCATCATATTGATTGCCATAAGTCCTCCAAGCAAGCCGCTACCGCCAATTCCATCGCTCATGCTGCTGATGGCATTGTTGGCGGTGCCGAACAGCTGTTCCTGTTGCCATGTGTGACCGGTTATAGACATTGCGCTCTGAGTTGCAATCGCATCCTTTACTTTCTGGCCTTCCGGCGTAGTCGTGTCTATGTCTATGTTTGAAACATAGAATTTTTGCAAATCTATGCCATAGTCTTTCCAGAATTCACTTAATTGGATACGCAGCATTTTCGACATATCATCAAGATATGCCGATACCGTCTTATATCCTATTTTGTTCTGAGTCATGAAACTTACCAGCGCAGACTTTGCCTTGGTGGTGAACTCACCCTCGAATTGCTCAGTGAGATCCGACTGTGTAAATACATTTCTCGTGCCGACCATCTTGATTATAAACTTTTCCGGATCTGAAATCTTTACCCCATACTGGCCGTCGATATAGAGGGGGATATTTGTGTTGTAGTCGGCATCCTGTATCGGCAACTTCCTTATATGCCATGGCACACTGTAGCTTTCTATAAGATTGACGAACCATATTTGCGCCATAAACGGGTTCTTGCCGCCAAAAGGAAGGCCAAACAATCTGCGCAACACAGGAAGATTTTTGGTGTCGAGCGTGTGCTTACCCGGCCCGAACTTGCCAAGAAGTTCCCCTTCGGTAAAAAGGAGTGCTACCTGGGATTCGTTGACTATGAGTTGAGTGTAGGTTGAAAGATTATTCTCTGGAAACTTATAAGCATAAATTGTCTTATCGCCCTGAGGGCTCCACGACACGCAATCTATTATTGCCATAGTGTATTATTTTAGTTCTTATTATTCAAAAGGAAATGAGAGTTCTTTTATGCAGGTTGGCATGAACCTGAATCAGTAAGCGCAAATTTAGTATTATTTTTTTGCTTATTAAAATTTTAAAACCCTTTTTTCTGGAAATATGCCGAAAAACATATACTCGTTATAACCATCATTCAACACTTTAAGACCCCGTCTCATAAAGATTATAAGAGCCCCTGGGCGGTTTTGTCCGAGTGATTTTCGCGAGTTGAGGAAGGAAGGGCCTCTCAAATCTTATTAGACGGGGCCTAAAGATCGAAAGCACAAATCATACAACTGAAAATGAACAACGGGAAACGCCGCCCCAACTTAGTTAATTTTTACTAAGATTTCCTTTTTTTTTATCCTTTTTGTTGACTCCCTCTTGCTTAAATGCCAAATTTTGTTTAACTTTGCTCCAAAATTTTAGGAAGTTTGTTATAATTAATACAAATGTCCTGCTTTTAATAAATAATCTGTACAACCCAAATAATATAACTTGACAATATGGCAGAGTTAGATTTGTCCCGCTATGGGATCAAGGGCGTGAAGAAAATCGTTCACAACCCAAGTTATGATCAGCTTTTCATCGAAGAGACCAAGCCCGGTCTCGAAGGCTTTGAAAAAGGTATACCAACAAGCCTCGGTGCTATCGACGTGATGACCGGTGTTTATACCGGACGTTCTCCTAAAGACAAATATCTCGTGAAAGATGCCACTACAGAAAATACTGTATGGTGGAACTCTCCCGAATATCCCAACGACAACAAGCCTATCACTACTGACGTTTGGAATCAGCTTAAGAAAATTGCAATCGACGAACTCAGCGACAAGGAGCTGTTTGTTGTCGACCTTTTCTGCGGTGCCAACGCAGCTACTCGTCTCAAGGTTCGCTTCATCGTGGAAGTGGCTTGGCAGGCTCATTTCGTTACAAACATGTTCATCCGTCCTACTGAGGAAGAACTCAAGGACTTCGAACCTGATTTCGTAGTTTACAACGCTTCTAAGGCTAAGGTTGAGAACTATAAGGAACTCGGTATCAACTCTGAGACTTGTGTCGCTTTCAACATCACAGACAAGGAGCAGGTGATCATCAACACTTGGTATGGTGGTGAGATGAAGAAGGGTATCTTCTCCATGATGAACTATTTCAATCCACTCCGCGGAATCGCTTCCATGCACTGCTCCGCAAACACCAACATGGAAGAGACAAGCACAGCTATCTTCTTCGGTCTTTCAGGAACAGGTAAGACTACTCTTTCAACCGACCCGAAGCGTAAACTCATCGGCGACGACGAGCACGGATGGGACGATGAAGGTGTCTTCAACTATGAAGGTGGTTGCTACGCTAAAGTTATCAACCTCGATAAGGAAAGCGAACCAGATATCTACAACGCCATCAAGCGCGATGCTCTTCTTGAAAACGTGACCGTTGTAAATGGAGAATGTGACTTTGCAGACAAGAGTGTTACTGAAAACACCCGTGTTTCTTATCCTATTTTCCACATCAAGAATATCGTTAAGCCTGTTTCAAAGGGTCCGGCTGCTGATCAGGTTATCTTCCTTTCAGCCGATGCTTTCGGTGTACTTCCTCCTGTATCTATCCTCAACGACGAACAGTGCAAGTATTACTTCCTCAGCGGTTTCACCGCTAAACTTGCCGGCACAGAACGTGGAATCACCGAACCGACTCCGACATTCTCTGCTTGTTTCGGTGCTGCTTTCCTTAGCCTCCACCCGACTAAATATGGTGAGGAACTCGTTAAGCGCATGAAACAGAGCGGTGCTAAGGCTTATCTCGTTAACACCGGCTGGAACGGAACTGGCAAGCGTATCTCTATCCGCGACACCCGTGGCATCATCGACGCTATCCTCAACGGCGATATCCTTAAGGCTCCTACAAAGACTATCCCTTACTTCGACTTCGTAGTTCCAACCGAGCTTCCTGGCGTTGACCCGAAGATCCTCGATCCGCGCGACACTTACGCTGATCCGGCTGAATGGAACAAGAAGGCTGAAGACCTTGCTGCACGTTTCATCAAGAACTTTAACAAGTTCACTACCAACGATGAAGGCAAAGCTCTCGTAGCTGCTGGCCCGAAGCTTTGATAGTCAGTTCATGGAAACAATAATACTAATCAGTATAGGCTTCTAAATATGAAATTCCCCGCCATTTAGAGCGGGGAATTTTCATATCACTCAAAACCATCTCCCTATCCCCTTACCCTCTTCCGAAATACAACCCCTGAAGCCTGAACCCTTAAGACTTAAGGCTGAAAACTTAAAACTTCATCATGAAACTCTCAAGATCCCTGCTCATATCTCTCTTACTAATTCTCTCACTTCCCTCTTTCGCCGAAAACTACCCCTATCGCTCCGACGCACTCTGGGTCACAGTTCCGGACCATTCCGACTGGCTATATAAAGTTGGCGAAAATCCCACAATCGATGTTCAATTATACAAATATGGTGTGCCCGTCAACGATGCCATCTTGAAATATGAAATTGGCGGTGATATGATGCCGGCCGAAACATCCGGGGAAACAACTCTCAAAAACGGAAAGGCGTCAGTAAGACTTGGCACAATGAAAACCCCTGGTTTCCGCGATTGCCGACTGTCAGCAACTATCGACGGCGTAACATACAAACATCACGTTAAGGTCGGATTCTCACCGGAGAAGATCGAACCTTTCACAAAGATGCCTGCCGATTTTGACTCCTTTTGGAAAGCGAACAAGGAGGAACTGCAAAAATTGCCGCTCAACTACACTATGACCCCCTCCCCACAGTATTCCACCGAAAAAATGGATTGCTGGCTTGTCAATCTGGAAATTACAAAACAAGGACAGTCTATCTATGGCTACCTATTCATTCCCAAGGATGCAAAGCCCGGCAGTTGCCCGATAGTGCTGTGTCCTCCCGGAGCGGGAATCAAGACAATAAAGGAACCACTCCGCCACCGCTATTATGGCGAAAACGGATGCATCAGGTTTGAATATGAAATCCACGGTCTTAACCCTGAAATGACTGAACAGCAGTTTAAGGAAATAAGCAAGGCTTTCAGCGGAAGAGAAAACGGCTACCTGCAGAATGGTCTTGACAACAAAGACAATTATTATATGAAACGTGTCTACCTTGCAGGAGTGCGCGCGATTGATTTTCTCACCTCACTCCCAGAATGGGATGGTAAAAATGTAGCTGTTCAGGGAGGCAGCCAAGGTGGTGCCCTTGCCATTGTGACTGCCGGACTTGACCCGCGCGTGACTGCTTGCGTTGCCAATCATCCTGCTCTCAGCGATATGGCCGGATACAAGGCAGGTCGTGCCGGAGGTTATCCTCATTTCTTCAGAGTTTCCGGAATGGACACCCCTGAGAAATTAAACACAATGGCGTATTATGACGTGGTCAACTTTGCACGCAAGGTGAAGGCACCTGTCTACATGACCTGGGGATATAACGACGACACTTGTCCTCCAACCACCAGTTATGCCGTCTACAATGTAATCACTGCACCCAAGGAAGCCCTCATAACTCCAATAAACGAGCACTGGACCTCCGAAGCCACCGAACGCGGACATCTCGACTGGATTAAGTCACACCTCAAATAATCGACATTTATTGCGGAAAACAGAAAACGGGAACCGGAAAACGAAAATTTCTTTTGCTATTTACCGGAAAAATTTGTAACTTTGCAAGTTGAAAATTGTAAGCTGAAGACGCCTACTGGGGTCTTCTCGCTTAGTCGTCATTATATATTACTGAAAATAAATAAAATAACAATAAAATTCAGAACAACAAAATGCAGAACAAAGGCTTTATCAG
>CAYQXG010000034.1:0-20312 GCA_964421525.1 uncultured Sangeribacter sp.
CGCGGCTCTTTGCGCCAGCGGTTGTGCCTTTTTCGTAGGCTTCCCAATCGAAATCCTCGATCGGGGTCTGAACATTAAGTTCGCTCATTAAAAAATGTTAGTTAATTGGGTTAATAAATCTCTGGTCTTTGGGCGCATATCCATGGTCGTTCCTGTAGTTTCCTGACGGACCTGCAGGAACTGTAAGGACATACCTATCCCAAAGATTGCGCAAAATTAATATAAAAAATTCGAACTGCCAAATATTCAGTTGATTTTCTTAAAAAACCTGTATTCCCAGGCATAGATGCATTACGATGCAAGGTGATTGACTGGACTGATCAATTGAAATCAATGCCAATCTTGACGGATGGCATCAACTTGCCGTGTTCTCTGTAAGTTTTGTTGGCAAAATGCACAGATAATCCCACTCCAATATTGAGAGAAACTTTTCGTCCCCATGAGCAATGATAGCCTATCGATGGGTTGATGAATAGATTATTGGAGTTGGCTTTGAGAAACGTGCCTACTCTTAAATCGGCAAACAGGGGCACTTTACCTAATCTCCAGTCAGCACGGCCTGAGGCATATACAGGGAGGCTTAAGCCCAACGAGAACCAATCATAATTCGAGGTGACCACATCGATGCCAATGCCACCGCCCAAAAAGAAATTCCGGTTGAATTGGTAGCCAAGAGTAGTGGTAATCCCTGAATTACTATAGACAATATCCCGATCGTTGGAATATTTCTTCTTGAACAAAGCCTCACTGCTTAGATCAACAAACCATCGATAGCCTTTAGATGGTTCATTAGCTGAAATGTCTGTGATGTTCAGGATAACGCAAAGGAAACAGATGATACTTCCAGCTTTTAAAATGAAAGAATGATTGAAGATTGGATATTTAATGATACCTGACATTTTCATGAGTCGTAAGGTTTGCTGAATGCAAATTTACTCAATCTTTTCTAAATTTGCAAGATACTATTGTCAGCTTTGTAAATTATAGTTAGTTAAGAGAAGTCTCCAACCTCTGAATCTAATTTACTCTTTTCCTTCCTGTATTGGGCCGGCGATATTCCAAATATTTTTTTGAAGTGGCTGTAAAAAGTCGCCCTGCGCACATATCCGCAACACTCTGCTATCGCTTCCATGGTCCATTCCGGGTGGTCCTTAATCATCTTAACGGAGTATTCCACACGCAATTTATTTATGTACTCACTTGGTGATAACCCTGCAAATTGATTTATTAACTGGGTGACCTTTGCCCTGCCCAATCCGGTTGCCTTGACTATATTGTCGCGATTAAAAGTGGGCGATTTGAATAGGGCTTCACTGATTATCTTTGACTGCATCTCGGCAAAAAGTGTGTAATCCTGTTGGTCTTCAGGTGTGGCATCCGCCTCAAGGGGCTGCCTGTCTATAAGTTCATCAATATGTTTTGCTGCTATACGTTGCTTCTGCAAGGAAATACGGTATGCTCTCCATACCAATAAAAGGATGATAAGAATTAGAACAGCGATCCCGCTTGAAGCAATAAACATGATATGTTTGCGTTGAGACTTTGCTTTCTCCTTAACAAGATCCAATTCCTTTTCATTTAGAGCAAAGACCGTAGCTAATTCCTGTGCGCGCGTGGTTTTTTCTCTTTTGTAAAGTGAATCTTGAATAGCCGATGCTCGCTTGATCAATCCATAGCCCTCTCTGTAATTCCCAAGTCCGGCTTGTGCCCACCCGTCAGAGGTCAGAAGACTATGGTAGTCTCCGTTAATAGTGTCTCCTCCTTCAAACATAGGAAAAAGAGGCGCGGTGAATTCCAATACCGTTCTCCACTGCTTTGATTCAAGAAGATAATCCATGATGTAAACTCTGCCAATCGGGTTTTTGGCGTAGTCGGTCGACATAAATGCCTTGTATGCCTCGCGGGCTTCTTCAGTCTTGCCAAGTTTTTCCGCACATGAAGCGATGCGGGCATAAGCATAGGCTCTTTGCTGGTCGGTAAAACCTGCAGGACTACCTCCAACCCTATCAATCTTATCGATTAATGCCAGACGTTTTCTTCCTTCCGAAAGACCTTCGTCATAACGGTCATCAGCGTACAACTCTATGATCTTTACCCCATACGCAGCTGACACACTGGCGAGAACACGAGCCTCGTCGGAGTTTATGCCATCGGAAATGATATGGTCAATGTATTTGTATCCTTGTTGGCGATTACCCATCTTGAAAGATGTTTCTGCCATAGTGGTTAGTATATTATATTCCGAACCCTTGTTCCCTTGCTTTCTTGCCATATCTATTGCTTCCAGAGAACTTTCAATACTTCCTTGATAATTCCCAAAATAAGCTTGTGCTTGGGAAAGCAATATCAATGCGTTGAGTTTTGCTTTAGGATATTCAGAGATGGAATCGGAATTGAGTGTCTTTTTGGCATATCTTTCCACAAGTGAGAACATTCTTTTTTCGTTGTAAGCAAGTCCGCGCAGCAGGTTGATTTGATATGCCGGTAGTGATGGCTCCTTCATAGCCTCAATATTGTCAAGCTCCATAAGTATGGAATCAGGAGCATTTACTACACGGGCACGGAGCGACTGTGCCAACTCCGTGCTATTGCCTGAAGATGCAGCCAATACCTCCACAATCAAGGATAGAGAGAACAGCAAAAGAATGAGATATGCTTTTTTCATGGTGCAAAATTAACAATTATTTTTCATACGAATATTATTTTAGCGAAAGAAGATATTTGTGTAAATTTATTGTAATAATCTGATTGATAGTGTTTGGTCGAAAATAGTACACGTTATGGTACAAACTTTTTTAACGACAGGGTTTCATTTCGTGTCCTACTGGTTGAAGAGAGTACAAATGCAAGGCCCTTTTTCTTGCAACCATAATATTTAAGCTATAACTTTGCGACCTGAAGAATAGATTATTAATCTCATAAATACACATACAATGAAAAAAGAACTTTTGAAAAAACTACTTCTTGCGCTCTTCGTTGTGCTTGCAGGAGTGTCGTTCACTGCATGCAGTGAAAAGGAGGAGGAACCCGGACAAGTTTTCTATACTTATGGATTCACCGAATTCCAAAGCAGCAGCTTAGGTGCTATCTCAGAGATGTACACTATTGAATCTGCCTTTAAATCGGCACTCGGCATTCAAGACACTCCATTCTCGATGATCGGTTCTGTAAAGGAATGTGATGCCAAAGTGAAGGCGGGATGCGAAAAAGCAGCAGATTCATTGAAAGACTATTCCTGGAATATTTCAGGAAAATTTGAAGTGATAAATGTCAATACCGGAGACGTGGTTTATACATTTGTTTTTTCCAAGTAAAGCAACAGTATTTAAGTTTTTGACTTTTTAAGCTCATTTGAACTATACCACAATTCAGATATTGTTTATTATTTTCCGGTTGATGTGCATTCTCACATCAATCGGAAGCATTTTTCGTATAGTAGAGATATTACTCGTTCAACTTTCGCTTGCGAAAGTTGAACGAAAGGTTATAGTGTTATTGGTTGAATGATAAAAATGGGATATATTTAATTATTAAAATTGGTGGAGATGATCCCATAACCTATTAATTCATAACCCTTAAGTTGTGGTTGCTATACTTAAATTACTTATATGTTTTTTCAATATGAACAAGACAATCTATTCCAAGATACTGCCAGGTTTGATCTCTGTTGTATGCTTTGTTGCTTTCACCGCTTGTAGTCATGATGAGAACGAACCATATATGGAGGATGATTTTTCCACAGAGTATGTATTTGAAGCTGAGTTTTCGGAAGATATCTTCAAGACAGCCGATGTAAAGGCTTACATACGCACTCCTCAAGGCTCTGTCAATGAGGAAAAAATCAATAAAACCAGTAACAAATGGATCTTGAAGGGAAATTCCATACCCGACAAAGCCGGTATTATGTTTGAGTTTGATCTTAAAGAAGGTAACTATACCGGTGAATATGAAATCGGATACAATGTGAATACTACTGTATCTTTCCTCAACCGCGACATGGTGATCAGCTATAAATCACAGGGGGCTGATGATACATTTACTGTGGAAGCTTCAGATCTCATCGCATTTTATGGAACATCTCTTTTACTCGGGGGCAAGGTCAATGCCCGAGGAGAAGCATTTGTGACTGATGGTTACGATATTGATTTCGGAATAAACGGCCCTGACCGACCTGCATTTGGCGAGGCGGACCCCTTTAATGGACATACAGCAGTGCTTATGCGTGAAGCATCCGACGATAATCCCGCGCTTTATTTCGCTGATTGCAACGTCGGCGCATGGTCGCCCGGAGAAGAAGGTTATTACTTTTGGTGGGGAGATATCAACGGTTACTTTTCCGGAAATTATTTTGACTTCACCTTTGATAATGCAGAAGTTGTCACATATAAAAAGACAATACAGCAACTATATGACGAGGGCTATATCACTACCAACGATCCGGACTCTGCAGTTCTAAAACCTGAATATGATGCTGCTGCTAAGAACTTCGGCGGTAAATGGCGCATGCCAACTGAAAAAGAGTGGATATGGCTTAAAAATTCCTGCACTTGGACATGGTGTTCAGATCCCGGATACGTAGGCTATAAGGTTAAGTCGAACACCACCGGAGGTGAAATCTTCCTTCCTGCCAGTGGCTATATCTTTGGTAACAGTATCGAAAAATACGGCTTTTACGGCTCTTACTGGAGTGCAAATCCTTTCGCTAATGTTGATGGGTCCTTCAACCTATATTTCAATTCGGACGACATTGTGTCTTCAAACGTCAGCAACCGCTTCTTTGGTGTTCAAATCCGACCGGTTGCAGAGTTATGAATAACGTTATCTCAATATTGAATGCTCTTTAACCAATGAAATCGTATAGATTTATGATTGAGATGGGCTCTGATAGAAATCGTAGATTCATGCTACTTTTAATGACAGTAATTAGCTTCGCATTACCGTCATGGGCAGTATTACCTGAAAACAACATAGATCGAACGTTGATTATGTTGTCTTCCGACATGAAGGTTCTGGAGCAGAATATCAGTAATGACTTACTGCGGTTTGAGAAGCGTCAGTCTGAGTTCCGAAACACTATAAACCAATTGTCGGAAGAATGCGATGAGACAGGAGTTGTGTTATATTCTCAAGATGAACGGTATCTTTATGGTTCTCTTCAGGCAACTCAGAGTATGAAGAATGTGATAAGTCGTATCAAAAGTCAAAAAAAGACTATTGTCTTGCTTGAAAACGATTTACATACAATATCACAACGTTATGGCGAACTGTCGGAATTTCTTCGTCAACTCGGGTCAAGATCTTTGTCAGATGAAGGGCATAAAGCTCTCGTTACCTCTCAAAACATTGCAGATTCACTTAAAAACTCTCTCCAAGTCAACATAACATCCTTGTATGCGGATAAGAAAACATACAACGAGCTTCTTGCGCATGCAGATAAGCTGGAGACTTACAACAGTAAAGTGCTGTCGTCGCTTCAGATTCAAATGTTCAGCACCGGAAACGAAAACATTGAAGATCTTTTTCGACATTTCCCGGATAGATGGCAAGAGTTCACAGCGGATTTTCAGTGGCATTTCACTACCGGACAAATAAATTCAGAAGATTGGAAGACACAGAAAAATCGTCTGAACGAACTGTTGGGTATCAACAATTATGTTGCCATCTTCGTTGCCCTCTGTTTCTTTTTCATTACAAGAATAAAGAGGTTTTGTCCATCGAAGATTAGAGGCAAACGTTTATATTATTCCCTCATATTGGGGTTGATTGTGGTGCAGATTGGGTTGATAGTTATAAGTTCTTTCATAGGGGAGTACCACAATTTTAATTCAATTTTGTTAATAGAGAGCGAAATATATCTTGTAGCTCTCACAATAGTGGCTTATTTAACTCTGCGCCTCCCACGTAAAGATATTTGGCGGGCGTTGCTTTCATATCTACCTATTTTCTTCCTTACCAATATACTGTTGGTTTATAGAGAGGATCAATATCCCTTATCAACTGTAACGGTCACAATGCCTTTCCTATTTTTTATTGCGCTAATAACACAATTGATTATTCTTTTTAAGAGTCGGAAGAAACTTGACCAAAAAGACAGGAATATGGCTTGGGCAAATCTGGGTGCCATAACCGTCGGTTTTATATGTATTTGCGTAGGATATACCATATTGGCGACCATGATATTTCTTATGTGGATTGGTATTATCACCGGGTTCATGCTTCTTTCGATCGGCAAGATATTTATCGCAAAAAGGAATCCGAAGCCCTCCGGGGTGTTGGGGCTGACAATACGCTTGTTCATATATCCATTGGCACTCCCTGCTATAATGTTGATGGCGTTCACTTGGGTTGCACATATCTATAATCTTACCATTTGGTTTGGGGAACTGCTGCGTACTCCATTCTTGAATATGCCCGATACCATTGGTGTTGTCTCAATTGCAAAACTCCTTTTAATCTATGGTCTGGGAATTTTCGTGAATTATGTTCTTTGCCTTGTAAAGACAATGTTGCGTTGCAAGGTCAGCTATCGTCAGGAGCAAGTTGCAGTCTGGACTTCAGTGGGTCGAATTGTAGTTTGGATTCTTTATATTGTGGCAGTTATGGTGATTCTTGATATTAATAAAGTTGGACTCGCTGCTGCAGTTGGCGGAGCGAGTGTCGGTGTCGGTTTTGCGTTGAAAGATACACTTGAGAATCTCTTTAGCGGAATATCACTGATGACAGGCCGTCTTCGCCCCGGCGACATCCTTGAGTATGAGGGTGTACGGGGAAAAGTTCTTGACATTGGTATTACATCAACCACAATGGAGACTGAAGACGGACCCATTATGACACTGCCAAACCGGCAACTGTTTGAGAAGAACTTTAAGAATATGACTCGTAACCATCGGGTAGAGCTGCGCCATATCACGTTTGACATTTCAGCTGAAAATGACCCCAAGGCTGTCAGGGCACTTATTCTTGCTTGCCTCATGGATATTTCCGGTGTCGACAATTCTCGAAAGCATGTGGTTATAATACGTAATTTTGGTAGTGGCGTCATGCGTGTGGAATTGAAAGTATGGATCGATTCAGAGATGTATCTTGCCGCCGAACCGGCAGTGCGCGAAGCTGTATTTGAGGCGTTCCGGGCAAATGGTATCAGGAAAGCAACCTTTATAGAACAAGTTGAATCCAATGGCTCTTCAAACATTATGACAAACAACCGAACCATTATATAGAAAATTAAACAGAGCTTCTTTAATATGGGAATATGCATCTTCTCTTTAATTGCTCTTAAAATCTTTATGAGACGGGGTCTAAATGTGCAGGAACAATACTATTTTCTGTGGTAATACCCAAATTTCTAAAATATATTTCAGCGATTTGTGAAAATTCAAAATATTTCGTAATTTTGCACATTATCTCTAAAGGTATGAAAGTAGTTAGTTTAAAAGATAGGATATTTAGCCTCGTTTTGGTTTTCCTGATGCTTGTGGCAGCAGCAATAACTGTCAATAAGTCAGTTTTTGGCAAGAGTTTACAAGATAAACCGGTAGCTGAGGAGTCTTCAGATAGTCCTGGGGATGTCAACGATGACCACGTTAACGTTCTTGCAGATGGGACGGTAGTCATCAACACGTCAAAACTTCCTAAGACCGTCACAGGGTATGCCGGACCTGTGCCTTTGGAGATATATGTCAAGGATGGAAAGATTTCCGATATCAAGCCGCTGCAAAACGATGAGACACCTTCATTCTTCAAGAGGGCTATAGTGTTGGTTGAATCCTGGATTGGTAAGACACCGCAAGAAGCGCTTGCGCTGAATGTAGATGCTGTCAGTGGAGCAACCTATACATCCAATGCTATTATCAGTAATGTAGATGCCGGCATGGCTTATTACGACGGAGTGGCAAATAAGCCCAAAAGCAATACACCTATTAAAATATGGATTGCGCTGGCTGTGGCACTTTCGGCATGCATCTTCCCCTTGTTTGTGAAAAATAAATTCTATCATAATGTCCAGATGATCGCCAATATCATAGTACTTGGATTCTGGTGCGGTCAATTTCTTGACTACTCTCTCATCCTTAAATATATCTCAAGCGGATTCATTCTGCCGGCCGGGCTTGTTGCTGTCGTCATGCTGACAGCGGCTTTCATATATCCTTTATTCGGTCGACCGCAACACTATTGCAATCATATATGTCCGCTCGGAGCAGCCCAGCAGTTGGTGGCTGAGATATGCGGATATAAGGTCCACATTCCGAAGAAGGTGCTTACGGGGCTTGATTGGTTTCGCAAGATACTCTGGGCTGCTTTGATGCTGCTGCTCTGGACCGACTGCATGACCGGATGGATGGATCTCGAGCTTTTTCAGGCCTTCCAGTTTAAATCAGCATCCGCATGGATAATTGTTGCGGCTTGTTCGTTTGTAGCCCTGTCGGCGGTCATCGCCCGTCCTTATTGTCGGTTTGTTTGCCCTACTGGGTCTTTGTTTAAGGTGGGGGAAGATTTTTAATGATTTTGAATATTAATTTTTTAGGAAATGAAAAAAACGGGGTATTTGATAATCCTTCTTGCGCTTGGACTTGTTTTTGTTTCATACAGATGGATAAGCACATCGAATGAAAACAAAAATGAAAACACAATGGAAACAAACAGTATTATAGAAACGATAATGACGCGCACGAGTGTGCGGTCTTATACCGATAAGGAAGTAACCAAAGAACAGATGGACACCCTTCTGCGGGCGGCTATGTCAGCACCTACGGCAGTCAACAAACAGCCGTGGCGGTTTGTGGTGATCGACGACCGGGCGATACTCGACAGTATCGCGGCCAACTTCCCATCGATGACCATGGCAAAGAAGGCATCTAATGCGGTGATAATGTGTGGCGACCTCTCAGCCACCTTGGAAGGAGAGGGTCAGCAGTATTGGGTGCAGGATGTGTCGGCGGCTACAGAGAATCTGCTTCTTGCGGCCCATGGAATGGGGCTTGGAGCAGTGTGGTGCGGGATTTATCCGATAAGCGCCAGGGTTGCGCAGTTTTCCGAGATGCTTTCACTGCCTGAGAATATAGTGCCGATGGCATGTGTCTGCATCGGCTATCCGGCGGGAGAACATGCACCTAAGGACAAGTGGAAGCCGGAGAATATTCATTATAATCGGTGGTGATGAGGGCTTGACGGTTGTCGCGCTCGGAGATCGCTTCCGACTTATTTTGCTTTAGGGAGATGTGGGGGTGCTAATGAATAAATGCTGCATAAAAATGCGGCATTTATTCATTTTATGCAATTTTTACTGATAAGTTTGCAAAAATTGTCAAAATTAACTAATTTTGCATTTTTAAGAAGCTGATAAAGGTAAAAAATATTATGAAGGTACTGAAATTCGGAGGTTCTTCCGTGGGTTCTAAAGAGGGTCTCACGAATCTCAAAAATATTGTGGAGAGGCAGGATGATGCCTGTGTAGTGGTCGTCAGTGCGCTTGGCGGAGTTACAGACTTGCTGCTTAACACATCTCTGCTTGCTGCAGCCGGCGACCCGGCTTATCGGGAAGGATTGGATAAGCTCTACAATAGGCATCACGATCTGATCAGAAGTATCATAACAGAGCGTACCGAGGAATTGATAGCGGAAATCGATACCTTGCTTGCCGAGATAGCCTCTATCTATCACGGCTTGTCGTTGATACGTGATCTCAGCGAGAAGACCCGGGCCTTGATAGTAAGCTATGGAGAGCGTCTAAGTTCAAAGATTGTTTCCCGCCTGATAGCAGGGTCTGAATTGCATGATGCCCGAGACTTCATCAAGACCGAAGAGAAGCATAATCGTTCCATGCTTGCATCTCAGCTTACAAACGAGCTTGTAGTTAAGGAATTTGGTAGGGAACTGAATGGTGTGCACATTGTGCCCGGATTTATTTCTACTGATGCCCACACAGGAGAGGTTACAAATCTCGGTCGTGGAGGTAGCGACTACACTGCTTCTATAATTGCAGCTGCCCTTGATGCTGAGGTGCTTGAGATTTGGACCGATGTCGACGGTTTCATGACTGCTGATCCCCGTGTTATCCCGACTGCCTACACCATAAACTCCTTGACCTATTTGGAGGCCATGGAGCTTTCAAATTTCGGCGCCAAGGTTATTTATCCCCCTACAATCTATCCCGTTTGCGTCAAGAACATACCTATATTAGTAAAGAACACTTACCATCCGGATGCTGCGGGATCAGTCATACGCGAGCATATTGAGGATGACAGTAAGCCGATCAAAGGTATTTCGAGCATCAGCGGGACCTCACTGATCACAGTGACTGGTTTGTCAATGGTGGGTGTTATCGGTGTAAACCGCCGTATATTCTCGGCCCTTGCCGACAATGGGATCTCTGTGTTCCTCGTTTCGCAAGCCTCTTCTGAAAACTCCACTTCAGTGGGAGTCAGGGATGTCGATGCATCTGAGGCTGTGCGTGTGCTCGACCGCGAGTTTGAAAAGGAAATTGCTACCGGAGCCATGAACCCAATGTATGTTGAGAAGGGTCTTGCAACTGTTGCGATTGTTGGAGAGAACATGAAGCATACTCCAGGCATAGCCGGTAAACTTTTTGGAGCACTTGGCAGAAGTGGTATCAGCGTCATAGCTTGTGCGCAGGGTGCGAGTGAGACCAATATCTCATTTGTGGTTGACGGTAGATTCCTCCGCAAATCGCTCAACGTGATTCATGATTCTTTCTTCCTGAGTGAATATAAAGAACTTAATCTCTTCATTTGTGGTGTCGGAACTGTTGGCGGTATGCTCATTGAGCAGATTGCCTCGCAGAAAGAGGAGCTGATGAAGACTCATCGTCTGAAACTAAATGTAGTGGGTATTTCCTCAAGCAGAAAGGCGATCTTTTCGCGCGATGGGATTGACCTTCATCGTTATCGTGAACTTCTTGCGACAGAGGGAATCGACAGCAATCCCTCAAGACTGCGTGATGAGGTGCTCGGCATGAACATATTCAATAGTGTCTTTGTAGATTGCACCGCATCAAAGGATATAGCGGAACTTTATCTTCCATTCCTTGAGCATAACATCAATGTTGTAGCAGCCAACAAGGTGGCGGCTTCAAGCACATTCGGACATTATCGACGTTTGAAAGACACTGCTCTAAGTCGTGGCGTGAAGTTTTTATATGAGACCAATGTTGGTGCCGGTCTGCCGATTATCGGTACGATCAACGACCTTCGCTCCTCCGGCGACCGCATACTCAAGATAGAGGCTGTGCTCAGCGGCACCCTTAATTATATTTTCAATACTATTTCTGCAGAAGTGCCGTTTTCCGAGACAGTCCGTCTTGCAAAGGAACTTGGCTACAGCGAGCCTGACCCGCGTATTGACCTGAGCGGAGTGGATGTGATAAGAAAACTTGTTATCCTTACCCGTGAAGGTGGATATCATGTCGAACAGGATGAGGTCGATAGGAAACTCTTCATACCGGAGGATCTCCTGGAGGGACCTATAGAGGAATTCTGGCGTCGTCTGCCTGAGCTGGATGCAGATTTCGAACAGCGTCGCAAGGTGCTCGAAGCTGAAGGCAAGCGTTGGCGTTTCGTAGCAAGAATGGATATGGGCAAGATGAGTGTCGGTCTTGAAGCCGTTGATTCCACTCATCCTTTCTATGAACTTGAAGGCTCCAACAACATAGTGATGCTGACTACCGAGCGCTATCGCAAATATCCAATGCTTATACAGGGTTATGGCGCCGGAGCCGGAGTAACTGCAGCCGGTGTATTTGCAAATATCATCTCAACAGCCAACAACTGATGAAGCATCTTATAATATTAGGCGACGGCATGAGCGACCATCCGGTTGAGAGCCTCGGGGGAAAGACTCCTCTCGAATTTGCATGCACTCCGGCTTTTGACCGTATTGCTGCTATGGGGCGTTCCGGGAGTCTTGTCACTGTTCCGGAGGGATTCCCTCCCGGCAGTGAAGTGGCGAATACCGCTATTCTTGGCTATGATCTTAATAAGGTGTATGAAGGGAGGGGACCTCTTGAAGCAGCCAGCATCGGATATGACCTTGCCCCGGATGAACTGGCTTTGAGATGCAATATAATAACCCTTTCCGACGGGTGCATTGTCAATCACCACGGTGGTCATCTCACCACTGAGCAAGGACATGAGTTGATAGCTTTTCTTGATGAAGAATTAGGTTCAGAGCGTGTTCGTTTCGTTCCAGGCATCCAATATCGTCATCTGCTGATAATTAAAGGAGGAAGCAAGTTTATAGATTGTGCCCCACCGCACGACCACCCCGGTGAACAATGGGAAGGCCTTTTGGTTAAGCCGGCGCAAGATGCTCCGGTTGAAGAGGGGCGTTTGTCGCCAAAAGAGACTGCAGATCTGATCAACGACCTGATATTGCGTTCCCAAAAACTGCTTTCAGACCATCCATTCAATCAAGGCAGGAGATTACAGGCTAATTCCATCTGGCCGTGGAGCGGAGGATATCGTCCGGCAATGCTCACCCTCGAAGAGATGTTTCCTTCGGTCAAGTCCGGGGCTGTCATAACTGCAGTAGACCTGATAAGGGGTATCGGGAGTTATGCAGGTCTGACTCCTGTTGATGTTGAAGGGGCGACCGGGCTTTCTGACACCAACTATGAAGGGAAGGCAGAAGCTGCCATAACTGCCTTAAAAGACAAGGACTTTGTTTTCCTTCATGTCGAGGCTTCCGACGAGGCCGGACATGATGGTGATATTCTCCTGAAGGTGAAGACCATTGAGAATCTTGACCGTCGGGTTGTCGGTCCTATATTAGATGAGGTTTCGAAGTGGGATGAACCGGTGGCTATTGCTCTTCTTCCGGATCATGCAACACCCGTCGAATTGAGGGTGCATAAAGGGGAACCGGTTCCGTTCACTATATGGCATAAAGGAATCGATCCCGATGGGGTGGTGTCTTATTCTGAGGCAGCCTGCGCTGAAGGAGCTTTTGGATTGCTGAAATTAGGTGAATTCATGCAGGAGTTTATGAGGATTTGATCGTTTAATCGTTTAGATAAATATATAGATGAGATACTACAGTACTAACCATGGAGTTGAGGAGGTGAGCCTGCGTGATGCGGTAGTGAAAGGACTTGCTGCCGACAGGGGACTTTTCATGCCCGAGAGGATAGTGAAATTGCCAAAGGATTTTTTCGACAATATAGATAAACTTTCCTTGCAGGACATCGCTGTGCGTGTAGCGGAAGCTTTTTTCGGAGAAGATGTGGAGCGTGATGCTCTTGAGAAGATAGTAAGAGACACACTGTCGTTCGATACTCCGGTGGTTGAGGTGGAGAAAGATATCTATAGTCTTGAGCTCTTTCATGGCCCGACACTGGCGTTCAAGGATGTCGGGGCTCGTTTCATGGCTCGTCTTTTGCAATATTTCATAAACAAAGACTCCGACCCACGTACGGTTAATGTGCTTGTCGCAACGAGTGGCGATACCGGTTCAGCCGTGGCAAATGGTTTTCTCGGGGTGGATGGTATTCACGTCTATGTGCTCTATCCAAAAGGAAAGGTGAGCCCTATTCAGGAATGTCAGTTCACGACATTGGGCAAAAATATAACTGCCATTGAGGTTGACGGTAATTTTGACGATTGTCAGCGCCTTGTGAAGAGCGCATTCCTTGACGAGGAACTGAATAAGAAGATGCTTCTTACATCAGCCAACTCAATCAACGTAGCCCGTTTCCTTCCTCAGGCATTTTATTATTTCAGTGCTTATGCTCAGCTTAAGGCAAAGGGGAGGGGAGAAGATATGGTGGTGTGTGTGCCGAGTGGTAATTTCGGCAATATCACAGCCGGATTAATAGCCCATAGGATGGGACTTCCTATCAAGCGGTTCATAGCCGCCAACAATGCCAATGACATTTTCTATAATTATCTCCTCTCCGGGGTATATAGTCCGAAATCGAGTGTGCAGACGATTGCCAATGCCATGGATGTCGGTGATCCGAGTAATTTTGCGCGTGTTCTCGACCTATACGACGGGAAGCATGATGTCATAACATCATTGATAAGTGGTGCTTCTTTCAGCGATGCCCGTATAGCAGAGGCAATCAAGGAGTGCTATGATAAGACCGGATATATTCTTGATCCGCATGGTGCCTGTGGCTACTTGGCCTTGAAGCAGCAGCTGGAGGAAGGAGAGACCGGCGTTTTTCTTGAAACCGCGCATCCTGCGAAATTCCGTGACACAGTAGCCGGAATCATTGGTAAGGAGGTCGGAATACCACAAAAACTTCAGGAATTTATGAAAGGGGAGAAAAAATCAATCGAGATGAGTTCTGATTTCTCAGATTTCAAAACCTATTTGCTGTCTCAATAAATTTCATAAAGATGTATCTTTATTCCAAAAAGATACATCTTCATTTTTTTTAAACAAGCAATATAGAATTGACAATTGAGGAATTAAACTGTGCACTTTGTTAACATATTTTAACTGTAATTAGTGCTTATTTTCTAAAATATGTTATAAATTTGCAACTATTATTAAAAAATGAAGTGGTGTTTGGGGGTCTTCAGTCTTCAGATTTCAGATTCCTGATGATTGAGTAGGTAATTAGAAATTCATTATTAACTAAATAACATTGATTCGATGAGAAAGCTTTTTTTCATTATGATGGCAGTGTTGGCATGCTCGTTTAGTGCTTTGGCACAGACGAACACGTTTAAAGGCACCGTAGTCGATGCCGCCAACGACGAGCCTCTTGTCGGTGCCACAGCGCAAGCTGTAGGTGGTAAACAGGCCACAGTAACTGACCTCGATGGTAATTTTACAATTACTGTTCCTACCTCAGTGAAACAAATCAAGGTTACTTACGTGGGATATTCTCCTATGTTAGTGGCACTGAAGAACAACATGACAGTTATGCTCCAGAGCGCGACTGAAAATCTTGACGACTTGGTTGTTGTTGCATACGGTACTCAGAAGAAGTCTTCTATTACCGGCGCTATCTCCCAGATAGATGCAGAGGAAATTGCAAAGCGCCCCGTGTCTTCAGCAACTGCCGCTCTTGAAGGTTACACACCCGGTATCACAGTTACTGGCAACTATGGTTCACCCGGTGAGTCTCCAACAATCCTTATTCGTGGTATTGGTACTGTCAACGGTTCTACATCTCCTCTTTATGTAGTGGACGGTGTGCCTTTCGGTGGCAATATCTCTGACCTTAACCCTGATGACATTGAGTCAATGTCTGTTTTGAAAGATGCCGCATCCGCAGCTCTTTATGGTAACCGTGCATCAAACGGTGTTATCCTTATCTCGACTAAGAGAGCAAAAAACGAAAAACTTACTCTTAATTTCAGAACTTCACAGGGTTGGTATGAGAGGGCTATTCCGGAATACGATCGTACTAATGTCAACGAGTATATGCACGTTGAATACATGAACCTTGCAAACAACTTCCTTCAGAACAATCCTGATGTGCCGCGGACAGATAAAGATAAGATTCATCAATATGTTTCAGACAATATCATAGCTTCGCGTCTTTATGCCAACTATTTCACTCAGCGAAAAGAAAATGAACTTTATAATAAGGACGGTTATTTGAACAGTGGCGTAGAATTGCTTCCTGAAGTTGCCGGCGATGTGAATTGGTTTGATCAGGCCACCCGTGACGGTTATCGTCAGGAGTATGTGCTCAACGGTGCCGGTTCAACCAACCGCAGCGACTATTATTTCTCAGTGAGCTACCTTGGTGAGCAAGGTTACATGAAGGATAGTAATTTTGATCGTCTCACCGGTCGTGCATCCGTAAATTTGAACCCGGTTAAGTGGATGCGTGCTGGTTTGAACATGAATGTCAGCCATCAGAAATATCAGAATACTTCTAATGGTGTCGGCGACGGTAGCTTATCCTACAACAACCCGTTCTTCTTCTGCCGTTATATAGCTCCTGTTTTCCCTGTTCATCAGCATTATGTTGAGAATACTACTTATTATGATGAGTCAGGTATGCCCTATAACGTTGTGGCTGGTCAGTGGCTGACTGATGCTTACGGTAAGCATATTTATGATGATGGCAACTATGAAGTTTATAATGCAGAAGGTAATGTACTGGAGGTCAATACTCGTAATCAGTATAAGGACCGTAACGTGATTATGGAATCAAACCTCAACAGGTCTAATTCCGTACGCAACACAATCAATGCTACCGGTTACGTTGATTTCCTCCTTCCTTATGGCTTCACTCTTACCTTTAAAGGAAATATCAGCACACGAAATTCAGAGACTTTCAAATACGGCTCGAAGCTAATCGGAGACTCAAAGGCTCGTGGTGGTTCTCTGTCGAAAACTATCAACAATTGGAAGAACTGGACAATGCAGCAGCAGATCAACTGGAACAAGACCTACGGTCAGCACAATATCCAGGTTCTTCTTGGTCATGAGAACTATTCTTGGTCGCGTGATTATACTTACGTCGTAAAGGACAATGAGGCATTCGCAAACCTTTATGCACTTTCCAACTTCTCAGTGATGAATACTATAGATGGTTATGGTGAGGCATATCGTACGGAATCATATCTCGGACGCGCTATGTGGAATTTCAAGGATACCTACAACCTTGAGGCTTCTATTCGTCGTGATGGAACATCTCGATTTGAGAAAAATACAAGATGGGGCACATTCGGTAGTGTCGGTGCCAACTGGATTTTCACAAGAGAAGAATTCATGAAAGGAACTGCAGCTTGGCTCAACCACGGTAAACTCCGTGCAGACTGGGGTCAGGTAGGTAACGATGCCGGTTCAAGCTACTATGCATATTACGCACTTTATTATGCAGATCAGAATGCTCAGTTGCCTGCATATTATCTTTCTCAAAACGCAGCTGAGGATTTGAAATGGGAAACATCCGAGTCTTGGGGTGTTGCTCTCGAAGCTCGTATGTTCAACCGTTGGAATCTAACTTTTGAATATTTCGACAAGCGCAACAAAGACCTCATCTTTGATGTATATTCACCAGTTTCGGCCGGTCCTACAAGTACATCTTCGGCAGTCTCAACAATCACTAAGAACCTCGGTACTATCTCAAACCGCGGTATAGAGATTGCAACAGATGTGGACATCGTAAGAACAAAGGATTGGAAATTCAATGTTGGTGCCAACATGACTTGGATTAAGAATAAGGTTGTTTCTCTTCCTGCCCAGAACAACGTCTATACAAAGCTCGCAGCAGATCCATCGATGCAACCACCGAGAGGTATTGCTGATGGTACCCGATTCATTTCCGAGGGCAGAAGTCGTTATGAATGGTATACTTACCATTGGGCTGGTGTCGACATGCTCGACGGTCAGTCTCTCTATGATGCCAACCTTGTGGATTATCACATCAAGAAAGAAGACGGAACAATTATCGGCGGAAGCTACGAATGTGACAAGCAGGGTAATCCTATTCTTGAAAATGGAGAAAAGGTGCTTATATCAACAGAACTTACGGACTACAAGGAGATCAACGGGAAGTATTATGTAGGTAAGACCACTTACGCCGCTAAGGATTGGAGAGGTTCCTCACTTCCTACTGTCTATGGTTCATTCAATGGCAACCTTACTTGGAAAGGATTCCAACTGTCTGCTATGTTTACTTATTCATTGGGTGGTAAGATCTACGACAGCAACTACTACAACCTGATGAGCCCTGGAACAGAAACTCAGAATTATCATGTAGATATCCTGAATTCCTGGAACGGTGTTCCTGCCGGAATGACAGAGACATCACCGGATCGTATCAACCGCAACATCAATCCTGAGGTTAATAATCTCACCTCGACTGATAATAATGGTGCTGGCGACCGTTGGCTCACCAGCAGGGATTATCTTTGCTTCAAGAACGTCAATCTGACCTACACTCTTCCAACAAAGCTCACCAAGCAGTGGAGCATCTCAAGAGTTCAGCTTAGCTTCTCTGCGGAGAACCTTCACATCTGGGGCTCTCGCAGAGGTATGAACCCTATGATGTCAATATCAGGTGGACAGAGCAACTATCTTGTTCCAGCTCGTGTCTATACTTTCGGACTTAATGTCAACCTCTAAAAAATGAGAACAGCAATGAAAAAGATACTTAAATATTCATTCTATGCCGCGGTAGCCTTGTGCACGGCGTCTTGCGGGGAGAATTATCTTGAACTATCTCCGGAGGAATACACAACAAAAACTCAGTTGTATGATTCTCCAGAAACAGCTCAGTTTGCCGTCAATGGACTTGGCAGACTGATGTGTAAGCAATACCTGAGCAATCAGGGCTTCAACGGAGAAGGAACCGTTTACACCTACAACTGTGAATATGAAGGTGACGGAGTTCAAAAACTGGATTATACCGGCTGGGCAAACCTTATCAATAGCAACTATAACCAGAATAACACCAACACCAATCTGCACGTGACATGGTATTATTACTATCGTGTGATTGGCAACGCAAACCAGATACTTGCCAATATTCCGGAAGAAGCATCCTCAGCTGCGCTCAAAAATGAGTGGGATTATATAAGGGCTCAGGCCCTTACGTTCAGGGCATATTCATATACAATGCTTTCCCAACTCTATTGCCGCCGTTGGACCGACCGCAATGGTCAGAGCCGCGGACTCGTGATGCGTATCGACACCTCTACAGATCCACTGCCTTGCTCTACTTTAGCTCAGACTTACGAGCAAATCTACAAAGATCTCGACGAAGCAATTTCCTTATTCAAGTCTTGTGGAAAAGAGCGCAGCAATGATGTTAAAATGCGTTGGCTTCCGGATGAAAGCGTCGCTCATGCAATCTATTCACGTGCAGCTTTGATACGCAATGACTGGCAGAATGCTGTAACTCATTCTCAGGAAGCAAGCAAGGGATACTCAATCATGGGTACCGAAGAGTACATGGCAGGCTTCAACACTGCAAATAAAGAATGGATTTGGGAAGCATTCGAAGACGACACCCAGCCGATCTATTACTATAGTTTCTACAACTATATGAGTGCAAGCTGCGCAGGTTCCGCTTCCAGATCATATCCTCCGTGTATTTCCAAGCAGCTCGTTGATCCGATCGACCCGAGCGATACCCGCCTCGCGATGTATGCAATTCCTACAATGGAGGAACTTATTAGCGATGGTGCAATTGAAGTGGACGCTGACGGTAACATCACAAAATATCCTACGAGAAATAAGGTTACTAAGGGAGCTTTCTTCAATCGTGTAAGAAAGGATTTCACTAATGCCGGTAGAACTTACAGCATAACTTCTGTAGGTTACTATCTTGGAACTAAATTCTTGGTGAAAAGTGGTGTAGGTGATGGTTGCGTGCCAATCTTCCGTCTTGCAGAAATGCTCTACAACGAGGCTGAGGCTCAGTATCGTCTTGGAAACGAAGCAGCTGCTCAGCAATGTCTCAACAAGGCTACACAACCCTATCAGGAGAACTATAATTGCACCAAGACCGGTCAGGATCTTTGGGATGAAATCGTTGCTCTCCGTAAGTTCGACCTATGGAGCGAAGGTCACAGCTGGTTCGATCTCAAGCGTTGGGGCGTAAGCATGGAAAGAAAGACTTGGGAAGAAGGCGGAAGCTGGATCAAAGAGTTTGCAGCCAAAGCCGGCAACTACGGTCCGGAGGGCAGAAACAACTGGACTTATGTTATTCCTCAGATGGAGACAAACTACAATAACTTGGTTATCTCTCAGGAGGATCCGAACTGGGCTCCCGGTACTGATTTCTAAATTAATACTCCACAATAATATTGGGCTGCACCAACATCGGTGCAGCCCAATTTTTGTTTCTTTGAAGACAATTTTAGGCCATTTTTGCCTTTTTTCCAAGTTTTTTGTGAATTAGAGTCTATAAATGCGTCAAGTATGGAAACGAAAACGTGTCAAGTGTGGAAGTAAAAACATAGGTTGCCTCAAAAATATTAGTGGATACGAATTATTTAAGCGCTGAGATATCGATTTTGTAAATGTCTGAAGATTTTGGGGGCGGTGCTAAGAACATTGTCATATAGATAGGAGCATATATGATTTGTCCCTTTTTCTCTATATTGCCTATACAAAATACGTATGCCTTCTTTATTTTCTTGTTAGCTGCATAATTGTTTGGTATAGATTTATTTAAATGCAAAAATAGTCAAATTATGCCGTTTTTCCAAGTAAAAAAGTGTTAAAAATGCCGTTTTTCCAAGTTTTTTTAGGCCATTTTTGCCGTTTTTCCAAGTTTTTTTTGTGAATTAGAGTCTATAAATGCGTCAAGTATGGAAACGAAAACGTGTCAAGTGTGGAAACGAAAACGTGTCAAGTATGGAAACGAAAACGTGTCAAGT
>CAYQXG010000034.1:20412-28579 GCA_964421525.1 uncultured Sangeribacter sp.
AGTGTGGAAGTGAAAACGTGTCAAGTGTGGAAGCGAAAACGTGTCAAGTGTGGAAGCGAAAACGTGTCAAGTGTGGAAACGAAAACGTGTCAAGTATGGAAACGAAAACGTGTCAAGTGTGGAAGTGAAAACGTGTCAAGTGTGGAAGTGAAAACGTTCAAGTATGGAAGTGAAAACTTTTGATCTAATAAAAATTTTGATTTTTATTTTCGTTAAAGAGAATTTTGCTTGATACTATTTGCATAAAAATTAAATATTTATTATCTTTGCGATATAAAAATTGTCGTATTTGCGACTAAATATTTACCAAGCTTAAATTTTGTTAAAATAGATTTTGTCGTTAATTTAGGCAATTCAAAAGTTTATATCCAATCAGCTTTACATGTAGACACAAATGAAAAAAAGGAACAAGAAACTATGTCGTTAAAGTATTCGGGGGACTTTTTCAGAAAGATAGTAGTTCTTGATGGAAACAATAAGCCATGGACTGATGAAGAAGGGGTAACTTACATAGGTGTGATTCCCTTCCTATTGTCAGATTTCATAGAAACTTCGACTATATAACGGAGTGCTTGTTGTCCCCATCGGAAGCCTCAAAAACTAACCCGGTGCATGGGTCGTCAATAGTCACGAGACCGTGGACTATGAAAATCATTTTGTCAAAACAATTAAGGCGAAAATTATGTAATTTAAGTATGGTCAATAGTTATTTTTTACGCTCTGTGGCGATAGCAGCCTGCGCTTTCGTTGCTTCTGAGACAGGCATTGCGCTTGCATGTACAAATTTTATAGTAGGGAAAAATGCGAGTGCAGACGGTTCTGTTATGGTGACGTATTCCGATGATTCCCACACCAGATATGGAGAACTTCATCACAGTCTTGCCCGAACTTATTCTGCGGGTGCAAAGAGGCAGATAATAGATTGGGGTACGAATGAACCCAGAGGATGGATTCCTCAGGCAAGTCAGACCTACAACGTGGTGGGAAATATGAATGAGCACCAGGTAGTCATCGGAGAGACCACATGGACGGGTCATCCGGAATTGGCTGATACAGTAGGCAATAACCTTTTAGACTACGGTTCATTGATTTATATTGCATTGGAACGGGCAACGTCAGCTCGCGAAGCGATAAAAATCATGACGGAACTGGCCGAGACATACGGCTATGTTAGCACGGGCGAGACATTCTCCATTGCCGATAAGAACGAGGCTTGGATGATGGAGATGATAGGTAAAGGAGCGGAAAAGGGTGCCGTTTGGATAGCAGTGCGCATTCCTGACGATGCTATCACCGCCCATGCCAACGAACCTCGCATACGCAAGGTGAATCTTAAGGATAAGGAAAATGTGATGTATGCCAAAGACCTAATCCCGTTTGCACGGAAACGCGGTTATTTCAAAGGCAAAGATGAAGACTTTTCTTTTGCCGATGCTTTCGACGGGCATGCATATTCAAAACGCCGAAGCTGCGATGCCCGCGTCTGGAGTTTCCTGAGGCGTTTTGCATCTCCTGAAGAGGATAAGGCATGGTTTGAATGGGTGACCGGCAACAGCGAGGAGCCGATGCCGATGTGGATTGTGCCTAATCATAAAGTGACTTTGCAGGAACTGCAGGAGCGTATGCGCGATCATTATGAGGAGACTCCTTTTGCCATGACTGAAGATCCGGGAGCCGGACCTTTTAATGCCCCGGTTCGATTCCGGCCAATGAAATATGAAGTGGATGGAAAAAAGTATACCCATGAACGCCCAACAGCAACCATGCAGACTGCCTGGAGTTTCATTACCCAAAGTCGCAGCGACCTTCCCGATCCAATAGGAGGCGTAATATGGTTTGGCACTGATGATGCCAACACCACGGTCTATATGCCATTTTATTGCTCTATGACGGAGGCTCCCGTTCAGGTGAGAGAGGGAGAGGGATCTATGACAAAGTTTTCAATGGATTCAAATTTCTGGATGAATAACTGGGTGGCAAATCAGGCGTATACCGGATATAGTAAGATGATTCCGGATATCCGCAAAGTGCAGAATGCTCTTGAAAGCAGCTATATCGCCTCGCGCCCGGAGGTTGAGAAAAAGATGATGGAAATGTATCGGAACGGTGATATTGACGGTATTCGTAAGGCTGCAACGAATGAGGGCGCGTTGATTGCCAAAGAAGCTACCGATGCTTATAGGGATCTCGCTCAATTTCTAATTGTGAAGTTTATGGACGGCAATGTGAAAAAACAAGATGCTGATGGAAACTTCTCGACTACTCCTTATGGAAAAATCGTTTCCCCGAATCAATCTTCATATAATGAGCAATTCCTCAAAAATATTGTAGAACGCACCGGCGACCGCTTCGCAGTAAAGCAAAAATAAATACGTCGTCCCCGTAGGTTGTCTTAAAAACTGAACAGCCAATCCTATCCACACCTGCATGTATGACATCCTAATATATCATGAAATTTAGAAATATAGCTTCATTGACAATATCCGCTCTATCATTTATTGGGGCAGTTAGGTTTGCAGAAAATTCCTCTGCAAACGCTGAAAATACGAATATTCCTGAAATCCGATGGGACTCTCACAGCCTCATTATAGATGGTGAGCGTGTCACTCCGGTAATGGGTGAAATTCATTACAGCCGTCTGCCTGAGAATGAATGGAAGGATGCTGTGAGAAAGATGAAAGAAGGTGGAGTGACAATCATAGCCACATACGTTTTCTGGAACCATGTAGAGCAGAATGAGGGTGTCTTCAATTGGAGCGACCAACGAAATCTGCGTAAATTCCTCGAAATCTGCAGGGAAGAGAATATGCCGGTGGTGCTCCGCATTGGTCCGTTCTGCCACGGAGAGGTTAGAAACGGGGGCATACCTGACTGGGTGTTTTCAAAAGAACTTAAATCAAGGTCGGAATCTCCGGAATTTCTTGAGGCAGTAGAAAAACTCTACCGTCAGATTTTCACACAGGTGCAGGGACTGCAATGGAAAGACGGTGGTCCGGTGATCGCTTGTCAATTTGACAATGAATACCGTGGTCATGGTTCCTATCTTATGGCATTGAAAAAGATTGCCAATGAAATAGGCTTCGATCTGCCATTCTATACCCGCACGGGGTGGCCTGAACTCAAGACATCGGTACCTTATGGTGAGATGCTGCCGCTATATGGCGATTATGCTGACGGATTTTGGGAACGCTCGCTGGAACCCGCTGCCGGTAACTATTACAAGGCTTTCAATTTCAAGGGCTTCAGAAGTAGCACGGCAATTGCTTCTGAGCAGATAAAGGATCAAAAAGAGAAAGTGACAGCCGGAGATGAGCAGTATCCTTATTTCACTTGTGAACTTGGAGGTGGAATGATGGGCGCTTACCATAGAAGACCCTGGATATATCCGGAAGATGCATACTCCCTGGCTGTCGTGAAGCTCGGGAGTGGAAGTAATCTACTCGGCTACTATATGTATCATGGAGGCACAAACCCGGAGAGTGATATAAATCTGAATGAGGTTCAGGCAAGCCCGGCCACAAACTACAACGATATGCCTGTGAAAAACTATGATTTTCAGGCCCCTCTGGGTGAATTCGGACAGCCATATCCTCATTACTATAATCTTCGGAAACTGCATCTTTTCATGAAAGACTACGGCAGTATGCTTGCCCCTATGGAAGCTTCGTTCCCCATGCCTCAGGATATTGAAAAAGGAGATGACTCGCATCTTAGATGGTCTTATCGCTCTAATGGCGACTGTGGGTTTGTCTTCATCAATAATTATGAACGTCTTCAAAATCTTTCCGATAAGAAGGGAATCCAATTTGATGTTTGCGGTGTTAAGTTCCCCTCAAAACCTATCACAATTCCTGCCGGAACGACATGTATCTTCCCGGTAAATATCGACGGAATCAAGTATGCTACTGCTCAATTGATAGCCAACCGTAACGGTAATATATATCTTGAACAAATTCCCGGTGTCAGCACTGAAATTGCTATTGGCAAAAAAGTTTTTAAAAATTTGAAAGCGTACGGATTTGACAGGCCTGTATACAAGAATATCTATTTGCTGACACCAGAACAAGCCTCACACCTGTTCCTTCCGGAAATTAAAAAGATAGCTGTTCCTTACAAGCAGCCTTCGATTGAAAAAATTAAGGATGCTACCGGACTTCGTAAAATATCTATAGGAGTAAATAAAGCGGCAGAAGAGCCTGCCGATTCTGATTTTGAGACAGCTGCGGTCTACAAGATAAGCAATCTCCCACCTGCCGACAAAAGAAGAGATCTCCTTCTTCAGATCAACTATAGAGGCGATGTGGCAAGATTATACTGCAACGGTAAATTGATAGCTGACAGTTTCTATTATGGACGTCCTATGCTATACGGTATTTGGAGACTTCCGGCCGACGCCGAAGAACTTGAACTTAAAATACTTCCACTACAAGAAGACATGCCCGTATATTTCCCTGAGGAAGCTGATACTACTCCGGGAGAAGAGGTCATTAATCTATCGATAATACCAATCATGCAATGAAAAAAACGATATTAGCTATATCTCTACTCTACGTCTCATTAGCCTATGCGGCTTCTGACAATATTATTGATTTGTCAGGAATATGGCAATTCGGATATGGTGACAGGCCGGTATACAACGACGAAATCACCTTGCCGGGGTCAATGCTTACGAATGGAAAAGGCAACGATGTGGACACAGATACAAAGTGGACCGGCTCTCTCTATGATATGTCGTACTACTACAGCGACATGTACAAACCCTATCGTGAGCCGGGCAACATAAAATTCCCATTTTTCTTGACACCCGACAAGGAATATGTCGGGAATGCATATTATAGGAAAACGGTGGATATCCCTTCCGATTGGAAAGACAAACGTGTAATCCTTCATCTGGAGCGGCCGCACATTGAGACAACCCTTACTGTAAATGGTATGGAAGCCGGGCATCAGTTGTCACTTTCCACGCCTCATGAATATGACATAACAGAGTTTGTTGTTCCCGGGAAGAGCAACGACATTGAGTTGAAAATCTTCAACGGTATTGAAAACGTGTGTGTAGGTCAGGATTCACATAGCGTCACAGACCAAACGCAGGGTAACTGGAACGGTGTTGCCGGCAAAATGTATCTTAAGGCAACTCCTAAAAATGCATATATCAAGAATATCAGAGTCTATCCCGACGTAAAGGGAAAGACTGCGGTAATTAAAGCCATTATAGGAGGAAACTCCAAGAAAATGAAGAATGTATCGGCTAAAGTTATGTCAGACGATGGCACGGTTGTCTACAATATTCCTAAATGGACCCTTGACAGCGACACCTTGACATTCACACTGAATTTCGATGACAGAATGAAGACGTGGGATGAGTTCTCAACGCCTCTTTACGATGTGACGGTCAAATTCGGAGATGACACCGCCTCTACTTCCTTCGGTATGCGCGACATATCTGTTTCAGGACGCGACATATTGATCAATGGCCGGACTATGTATGTGCGTGGCACCGTTGAAAACTGCTGTTTCCCACTTACCGGTTATGCTCCAACAGATGAAGGATCTTGGGCGGAGGTTTTTGCAAAGTGTAAGGAATATGGAATAAACATGATGCGTTTCCATAGTTATTGTCCTCCGGAGGCCGCTTTTGCTGCTGCCGACAAGGCCGGTATATATCTTCAGCCGGAAGGCCCATCATGGCCAAATCATGGTGTGAAACTGAGAAAAGGGATGGCGATAGACCAATATCTCATTGATGAAGGAAAGGCAATTATTGACACATACGGAAATCATCCCTCGTTTGTGATGATGGCGGCCGGCAATGAGCCTGCCGGCAATTGGGTGCCATATTGCAATGATTGGGTGGCAACAATGAAGGCGTATGACCCGACAAAGATATATTGCGGAGCATCAGTAGGTGGAGGATGGGCTTGGGATGACGGTAGTGAATACCATGTAAAAGGTGGCGGACGCGGGCTTAACTGGACAAGACGCATGCCGTCGAGCAACGATGATTATGCTACTGATATCAAGACACCTCGAAATTTCAAACCCACTGCCGACAAACCGGAAAACATATCTCCAATCATAGCACATGAGCAAGGTCAATGGTGTGCCTTCCCGGATCTTGATGAAACCTCGCAATATACAGGACCTTATAAAGCTCGGAATTTTGAGATTTTCAGAGATTTGCTTGAAAAAAACGGGATGAAAGGAATGGACCGCAAGTTCCTCAAATCAAGCGGCAGGTTGCAGACTCTTTGCTATAAATATGAGATAGAGCGAAATCTCCGCACTCCGGACTACACAGGATTCCAACTTCTCGCTCTTAATGACTACAGTGGACAAGGAACTGCACTTGAGGGAGTACTGAATGTATTTTGGAAAGAAAAGGGCTATGTGGATGGAGAGCAATGGCGTGAGTTTTGTAGTCCTGTGGTGCCATTGGCAAAATTTCCTAAATTCGTTTTTTCCGGTAACGAGAGGGTCAGCGTGCCGGTTGAGATAATCAATGCATCGGCTGAAGCAATCGGGAATCCGGAAGTTACTTATGCCATATCCGATTCAGAGGGTCGAGTTGTTTCATCCGGTAACCTTTCGACTGCCGATATTCCTGTCGGTAAGAATAATCAGGCAGGATTAGTTGAGCTTGCGATTGGGAACCCAAGTATTCCTACAGTATATACATTAAGTGTTAATGTGGGTGACGTAGGGCACAACAACTGGCAGTATTGGGTTTATCCGGATGAGGAGGTTACAGAGGTTCCTTCTGATATACTTGTGACTGATACGCTCGACCAAAAGACTATAGAGATTCTCGGGAATGGAGGTAAAGTGTTGCTTACAGCTGCAGGAAAAGTCACTCTTGGAAAAGATATAGTTCAGAACTATATGCCTGTTTTTTGGAATACCAGCTGGTTTAAGATGCGTCCTCCGCATACCACCGGTGCTTACATTGCCACTGAGCATCCACTTTTCAGCTATGGTTTCACAACGGACGATTGGAGCAATCTCAACTGGTGGGAACTTCTGAATAATGCTCAGGTAATGAACCTTATTGATCTCCCTGCCGAGTATCAGTCGCCTATTCAACCGATCGACACATGGCATCTTAGCCGTAAACTCGGAATGGTAGTGGAAGCAAATGTTCTCAATGGAAAGCTCTTCATGACCACTATGGATATTGACACTGATCTCGACAATAGGATAGTTGCAAAAAGAATGCGTAATGCCATTCTATCCTACATGGAAAGTACAGACTTCAATCCGACTATCACCCTTGACACTGCAACAATAAATGATTTCTTTGTTAAAGAGACTCCACCGGTGGAGATGTACACCAACGAGACTCCCGATGAATTGAAACCCAAAATTAAGTGAATAATCAACTAAAAAAGCGACTCAACGAGTCGCTTTTTTAGTTGATTCATAATTCATAATTAATCGTTAATCATTAATCGTTTATCGTTTATAATTAATCATTCATACATCATCTCCACATGCCCTATCGAGAGGTCAGCACTAAGAAGCACGGGGATTCTGCTGCTTTGGTCTATCTGTGCCTGAACCGGATAGCCGCTTGCTGCACCTTGATAAGTGTATTCAAAAGAGGCTGAGAAAGTAGAATATCCTCCGTAGGTGGATTCCCCGTTGTAAGTCACGGTTACAGATTGGGCATACCCTCCATTGATAGGAATTGTAATCTGCTGTCCGGGCGACATGCTTGCGAAGTCAATCTCATGGAAGTAGTAGAAGAGTCCGAGCATATCTGCAGTAATTGTTACTGCCTCCATTGTCTGTGCATCAGCATCAAGTTGGCCCTGACCCATAATATTCTTGAAGTTTGCCGGATTTGAAGCCTGGAATCCGGTACTGTTATATTCCATTACTTTTGGTTTCAGATACCATCCGTTTTCATAGTTTACTGTCTCGCGGCTATAAGGTGAGCCGGGTGACATTGTGGCATTTAGAGTGTCGCTAACACAGAACACTCGTCCTTCCCATGGTATAGTGTTTCCATCAAGGGTGGCATTGTATTGATCTCCTTGAGATGAGAGTGTAACCTTACCGTGGCCTATATTGACATCAACAAGTCCCCAGTGATAATGAACATTGTAGTTAAGTTCCTGATAAGGAATCTGTACCTGAGCCATTCCGGTAAGAGCCGCTACAAAAG
>CAYQXG010000035.1:0-28143 GCA_964421525.1 uncultured Sangeribacter sp.
CTGCTCGCGTAGTCTCACAGAACGAGAAGATTATCTTCCCGATTGTTGGCCTCATCCTGACTTGTTTCATTGTGCCCTCCGGTATTCCATTGCTCGGTATGCTTTTCTTCGGCAATTTGCTTCGTGAGAGTGGCGTGACCACACGTCTTGCCAAGACTGCAAGCAATGCAATGACAGATATCGTGACTATTCTTCTCGGTCTGACTGTTGGAGCTTCAACACAAGCCGACCTCTTCCTTACTAAGGAGACTCTCTTCATCTTTGGTCTCGGTTTCATTGCTTTCATCATCGCATCTTCAGCCGGTGTGCTTTCTGTGAAGCTCTTCAACCTATTCCTCCCGGAAGGAAAGAAAATCAATCCGCTTATCGGCAATGCCGGTGTTTCTGCAGTGCCAATGGCAGCACGTATCTCCAACTCATTAGGTCTGGAATACGATCCATCAAACTATCTTCTCATGCATGCCATGGGTCCGAACGTAGCTGGTGTGATTGGTAGTGCTGTCGCTGCAGGCGTGCTTCTTGCATTCCTCGGTTAAGTCTTCTATTTAATCAGTTAATATTAACGGTGTTGCTGACCAGGTGACACCGTTTTTTCTAATAATATGAAAAAAACTATTTTCCCGGCATTCGCAGCAGTTCTTGTGTTACTGACCGGTTGCAGTGTTGCTCAGAACTTAGATATGGGGCGTCTGGCGCAAGGAGGCATGAAGATTGCTCAGTCTATGACAGTTTCAAACGACCAAATACAGCAATACGTAAAGAGCTATATTGCCCAGACTGATGCAAAAAGCGTTGTGTGTGGTGCAAACGATCCTTACACTAAGCGTTTGGACAAAATTGTAAGTGGAATCACGAGTGTAGAGGGTATTCCTTTAAATTTCAAAGTCTACAAGACCAATGACATTAATGCCTTCGCATGTGCTGATGGTTCTATCAGGGTATACTCTGGCCTTATGGATACGATGACTGATGATGAAGTTCTTGGTGTGATTGGTCACGAGATCGGTCATGTAGCTCATCAAGATACTAAAAATGCATTCAAAAATGCCCTACAGACAGCTGCTCTGATGGATGTGATAGCATCCACCGGATCATCTGTAGCTGCTCTGACAGACTCCCAACTCGGTGCTATTGCCCAGAATCTTGCGTCTTCAAAATATTCCAAGAGTCAGGAAAACAATGCTGACGATTATGGCTACAGTTTCCTGAAAAAAAATGGAAAGAATCCTGCTGCTATGGTGAAGGCTTTTGAAAAGCTGAAGAAGATGGAAGATTCTTCAGGCAGCAGCGCTACAGGTGGCCTTGCCCAATTATTCTCTACTCACCCTGATATTAATAAGAGAATTGCCCGCATGCAGGCTAAATGTAAGGCCGATGGTTATCCATACTGATTTTTAACATTTCTATTCTGCTGAATTACAATACTTATAAAAAATATGCTCAGTAAAGGGCATATTTTTTTATGAAATAATTGTTTTTAAGAGATAATTATATTAAATTCGCAGTCTAAAATATAGAAGCAATGGTATATAGATTTAAACTTGTAAGCGACGAGGCCTCTAACTTCGCCCGCGAAATTGAAATAGACTCTGATTCATCTTTTCTCCAACTTCGTAATGCAATTCTTGAAAGTGTTGACTATACTAAAGATGATATCGACTCCTTTTTCCTTTGCGATGAAGATTGGCAGCGACAAGAAGAGATCACACTCGAAGATATGGGAAGCAGTTCCGACTGCGATATTTGGCTGATGGAAGACACTTCCGTTGGTGAACTCGTTGAAGATGAAGGTCAGAAACTTGTTTTCGTATTCGACTATCTCACCGAGCGCTCATTCTTTATGGAACTGAAAGAGATTATTCCCGGTCGTTCATTGTCTGAGCCTATATGCACTATGAAGAAAGGCAAAGCCCCGGCGCAAAGAGTTGATCTCGATGAATTCGACCGCCAGATTGATGCTGTGGCAATGAAGCAGGCAGCTGACGTGCTTGACGAGGACTTCTATAATGAAGGAGGATATAACCCTGAGGATCTTGAAGGTCTTGATGACTTCAACTTTAATTGATCAATTCTACAATAATTTGTCACCATAAAAGTAATCAGCTCCACGAAATCGTGGAGCTGATTACTTTTATAATGACTGTACTTTATTATATCAGGCAAATAATCTTTGAAAAATATTCTTACTTTCTTCACATGGACGCATGTGCACACGCATCTCATCTGAATCCTTGCCAAGAAAAAGAATATGGTTGCGGAATACAAATGCCACCTGTCTGTCGAATTCCAACACTGCATTCAGGCTTCTTAGCAGAAATCTGCGGAAAGGACTGAACTCTTCCTGATCTTCAAATATCACCTCTTTCTCATTAACCTTTATATGATGTTGGGGAGAAAGCATGTCGATATAATGATCCAAATGAAGATCTTCCGGATTTTTGGCAGGCTTGCCATATTTCTTATATATTTCCTTAATAACGCGATCTGTAATCATCGTATGTGTCTTTTATCGTATTCTTATTGTCAGTTAAATCTCAAATTGAATTGAGGATAATGCACTCAGTCAATTGACTGATGTCGAAATTATAACGAACGTGTTTTTATAAAGGTTCATCAAAAAACAGCATTTAACACTTATTTCTTAAAATTTGACAATTCCTTTATCATTTTGCAAGAATAAATAAACAATCCACACTATTTAAACCAATACAAATCAATATCTTAATAAAGAACATCCCAAAATACACGTTATATTAATGCAACATTCATTTTTATGCCTGATCCTACATATTTTTTTGTCAATTTGGTCTATAGGGTTCCATGTGAATATTTACTACAGCGGGATCAAATTCCTTTTTTATTCTGTTTTCTATCTTAGTGGCAATGTCATGCGCCTCTTTCAACGAAATATCAGGGTCAAGCTTTACGTGAAAATCTATAATTTTAGTATTTCCATTGCTCCTTGATCTAAAATGATGAAAATCCTTGACCCCAGGAGTTGATTCTATAATATTGATGATTTTGTCAGATTCCTCTTTGGGGAGTGAGGCTTCAAGTAATTCCCTAACTGATGTCCTTGCCATTTTATAAGCCATTACCACAATTAGAATACTGACGAAAACGGCAGCCAAAGGATCCAGGAAACGCCAACCCGGTCCTAAGAACATGGCTCCGGCAATACCTGCAAGAGTGGCAATCGATGAGAATGCATCCGAGCGATGATGCCATGCGTTTGCTTCCATTGCAGATGATGAAATCTTTCGTGCTGCCGAGCGGGTATAACGAAACAACCATTCTTTCACAAGTATTGAGATCACAGCCATAGCTAATGCTATCCATGTTGGCTGCAAGAGTACTCCCCCATCAAAAAATGAAATCGCCCTTTTGACTCCATCGATCAATATTCCAATACCCACCGCAGCAAGAAGCAACGCTATCAGGAATGTGACAAAGGTTTCTATCTTGCCATGTCCATAAGAATGCGATGAGTCTGCTTTCTTTCTGGACACTCCAATCACCACAATAACTGCAATATCAGTGATTAAATCTGATGCGGAATGCACACCATCCGCTATCATTGCTGATGATCTTCCGACGACACCTGCTATTATCTTAAATACCGAAAGAGCCGTATTAGACCAAAATCCAACCCAGGTCACCTTACGTCCAAGTCTAATTTCTTCTGAAGTGGTGATTGCATCTTTTGCCTTATCACATTCCATTTTTCCTTTCAATTTTTGGGATGATGAATAATAATTGAAGCAGCTTAACCTAATTTAGATTAAGCTCTTAATGATTAAAGACGCAAAATTAGATATTATAAACAAGATATGCAACTGTTTCTCATGGTATATCAGTAATTTATACTGAATCCAAATACTTGAAACCTTATAACCTATATATAAGTGGAAGAATGATAGAGAATGTACTGCCGCATGAGGATGTGTCAAATTTCATAGTGCCACCATGCATGCTTACAATCTGGCGCGATATACTTAGCCCAATGCCGGATCCTCCGCTTTTCGTTGTGAAGAAAGGAAGAAAAATATTGTCTGCTGCATCCGGACTGATTCCACATCCATTATCTGAAACCGTCACGTAAAAATGATGCTTTGGATGATCAGCCTTTGTTGAAACCACTACCGATGGATCATGCCGAATTGCTTCCACAGCATTTTTTATCAGATTTATGAGAACTTGCTCCATCTGAAGACGATCAATCTGCAATTGTATATCAGGATCCTCGATCTTGAACTCAATAAAGGAGTCAGGGAACAAAGCACGCATACCGTCAAAAATATCCCCTATCCGTGTCCATTCCAAATGTGGCATGGACAGTCGGGACAGTTTACGGTAGTTTTCCACAAACTTCAGCAATCCCTTGCTCCGTCTGTTGATGGTGTTAAGGGCCATTAGAGATTCCTCATCATATTGATCCCGGTTTTGTGTCAGCATATCCGAGAGTGATATAATAGGGGAAAGTGAATTCATTATCTCATGAGTAAGAACTCTGATCAATTTGCGCTGAGCCTCTATCTCACTCTGCTGCACCAACATGTTGACATTTTCGATGGAATAAATGCATACCTCCGTCCCTCCTGAATTGTATGCAGCCATTGACAGTTTTAACCGTTCCTCTCGTCCGCTTAGATTGACTGTTAGAATCTTAGCCTGACCGGGAAGCAGATTCTTCAAGCTTGCTGCAAGATCAGGATGCACTGCTTCGAGCATAGACAAATGGGAAATCATGAAGCCACATAGATTATTGATTGCCTGATTGTTCATCCATGAGACATTCCCTTTGCTGTCGGCTACTATCAGTGCTGAGTCTACAAGATTCAGGATTGCCTCGTATCGGCCATATTGACGTTCCTGTCTGATAAGCTCCTCTCTGAATCCTGAAATTACATCGTTCATTTCTTCCGCAAGTTTTCTTTCCGACTTGCGCATCTTCTCTGCAGGGAAACGGAGTGAGAAATCGCGATTTCTTATCGATTCAAGCATACGGCGCATACGCTCAGCCGATCTGTTGACAAACCATCCCATCACAAACCGTATTTCTCTATCTTGCGGTAGAGTGTGAAACGTGTTATCCCCAACAGTGAGGCGGCTTGCGACAAGTTGCCGTTACTACGTCTTATAGCTTTCATAATTGCATCCTGCTCAAGTTCTTCCAAGTTGAGGATCTCGGAAGTCCGGGTCTGCTCAATCACCCTTGAAAACTCAATATCATCAGCCTCAAGGACAGTCCCCGATGCCATTACGATAGCTCTTTCTATCACATGCTGCAGTTCCCTTACATTTCCCGGCCATGAATGACTTAAAAGTTTCCTTCGCGCGGAAGCAGATATTGTCACTTCACCCAGTTTGTATCTTTCTGCAATCTTGCGTGAGAAATATTGAGCAAGCAGCACTATATCCTCACCTCTTTCACGCAAAGGTGGAATATGGAGTTCAATTGTGTTGAGTCTGTATAGAAGGTCTTGCCGGAACTCTCCTTCTGCCACCATTCGTGCAAGATCTGCATTGGTAGCAGATAATATTCTCACATCAACCTTTTTCACTTTAGTTGACCCAAGACGCGACACCTCACGTTTCTCTATCATAGTCAACAATTTCTGCTGAGCACCCGGAAGAAGATTGCCAATCTCATCGAGAAATGCAGTGCCACCTGCAGCCGTCTCCAGCCGTCCTGCCTTTGCCACACGTGCATCTGTAAATGCCCCCTTCTCGTGGCCGAACAGCTCACTCTCAAACAAATGTTCGGGAATAGTGCCCAAATCGATCGAAACAAAAGGTTTGTCTTTGCGTAGGGAATGATAATGAAGAAGATGAGCCACCACATCCTTACCGGATCCATTCTCCCCTGTTATAAGGACATTGGCGTCTGTAGCGGCTATCTTGGCTATCTGCTTGCCAAGAAGCTGCATCTGTGGAGATTCCCCGATAAGAACAGGTGCATCTCCTTTCAAAACAGAAGAAGATCTCTCGTTTAGCAACGCTGAGGGAGTAGCTCGGTTTTCTTTTTCGAAGGTTGCATTCTTACGCGATAAACTGAGATCGATGGCGCTTTCCACGATTCCGAGGAGCTTCGCATTGTCCCATGGTTTGGGTATGAAGTCTACAGCCCCGGCCTTAATCGCCCTCACAGCCTTTTCAGTGTCAACGTAAGCAGTGATGAAAAGCACCACAGCCTTTGGATTTTTATTTAGAATGAAATCAAGCCATTGATAACCCTCTTCCCCACTGCTCGCATTGCGCCGGAAATTCATATCGAGCAGGATGACATCGGGGTCAAACGTATCCATAAGTCTCCCGATATCTTCGGGATCCGTCAAGATACGCACACCCTCTACATGCGGCTTCAGCAGCATGTTGAGCGACAACAGCACATCTTCGTTGTCATCTACAACCAAGACCCTTCCTCTATTCTCCTTCATTAGCATCCAAATTCATTTCGCTGACTAATTCCTTTATTATATCCATATTGACATTGTCAGCATCAGATTTGTCGTAGGCGTATATAAGATACAAACAACCATTACGTTCAACCATATCGAACGTAATAACCCTGGCTCCTCCTGACTTTCCTTTTCCTTTAGATGCTATTGCCATTCGAACCTTCCGATATCCATTCCCTAAATCTGTTCCTAAATGAGGATTATTTTCCAAATCATCCAATAATTTTTCATAATCCTTTCTGAAACTGCGATATCGCTTTGCTAAGGGTTTTACGCATCTCTGGAATACTCCAGTCGCCTTGACTTCCATTAAAATTTAATATCTCTTGCGTTTGGAAGATTTTTTTTCCCTGCGAGATGAGCTTTTACTTCCTCCATTGAAGCTCTTAGATCTCTTTCTATGATAGCATCATCACCTGTGATCGGGACTATCTTGAAATTCCCGACCCTTGAAGTGAGCATAACCGTTTGCCCGCTCCTGGCAGCACTCAGTATCTTTGTCTGATTAGCCCGAAATTGTCTTGCTGATACTACTTGCATAATGATTCTTTTTTATTTAAAACAATTTCAGATACCAATTTGGTACACCAATTAACATCTTTTAACTCTACCACAGACTGGAGATTCATTCAAGGAATGGTATTTGGGATTTAAGGACATCCCTGACTGCGTTAAAGAAACGACGTATTTTTTCTTTGCGTGTGACCGCTTTTGTCTTAATCGTCATGCCTCCGATAAGAGGATCCGTTTTTGTAGCAATACGTATTCCTATCTTGTCAATTTTGTTGACGCGGTCAATCAGTTGAGCAATAAGATCATCAGGAGGCATAAGATCTGACTGAAATAGAATCAGTGCAGGGTCAAGAGCTTTTGAGCGGTCCTTTTCCATCTTGTTTGCATCTTTCACTGTAATATATTCTTTGTCAAGTATATTGATATCAGAATATGTAGTTACGTAGAAGGGCTCATCCTTTCTATTGAAGCGAAACATATTGTGCCCTCTTCCTTTAGACTCAACATAGCAGGAAAGAGACTCAAGATTTCGAGGCTTGACTGCAAATGTGTCGACATCCGAAAATTCATAATTTAGTAATATGCGGTCGAATTCTGTATCTTTCCAATATACGTCAGACAATCTTGGCATCCACCTGCGCCCTAAAGTGTCAGCAAGGACATTCACCTCTACCGAAATATTGTCCTCATTCCTATCCCATACCTCAACAGGTGAATATCTTCCCATGACTGAATCACAGATATTTCTAAGTCCTGAGATTTTTTCCGGTTGGTTAATCCGGCGTGGAAGTGAGATCCAGTCTGACCATGAGAAATGATGGTTCGACTCATCAGATACACTGTCAAGACCAAAGGCATTCGTAAATTTGTAGTAAGACTTAGACTTCAGGATACGGGGATTAAGCCAACCTTTATATTTCTTGTTATTATCCATAGGTACCATGAAATCAACCCATTTCTCCCGATAGAGGGTGACTGTGTCGGTATAAGATGAAAGAGTTGATATTTCCCTTATGAATCCGACAAGATGCAGGATTGGCCGCTTACGGGTATGGACCTGAACTTCGGGCAGTTCAAAATTGATTCTGTCCATAAGGATTAATGAATCCGTAAATGAGGGAACTGACAAATCATTATATCCGAGACTGCGCAATGTCAAGGGGAAGTCGGATTTTGAAACCGACGGCATTTTTCCGTTGTCGTTGGCTGTGCCGATCATCTTGCCCGTGCGGTCGAAGATAGACACTCTGGGAAGCGGTGTTAGACCGATGGCATCCACGACAGTTACTTCCTTAGCATTTGCAATCCCTTGATATGCCAATGTAGCTATCAACGCCAATGCCAAGACGATGCCTTCAATCCTTTTCATAATTGATATATTATTCCCTAATTTCGTTTGCAAAGTTAATCCATCTTTTTCAAATTGTCTGCACACAATAGTATGCATTTTTATTAAAAGACGTAAAAAATGCTGAAAAAGACTCAATCTTCACGTTAATTATTGTTAATACGCCTATTCCTTGGCAATAATCTTGGCGGGGTCTACCTGCATCACGCGATAGATCTGCCAGCAGACTATGGTGATGATGAGAAGGATGTTTAAAATAAACCCGAGTATAATCGGCACGACGGGTGAGAGTGTCGCTTCGGGAGCTACTTCATTCACTATCTTAGAAATCATTGTATTAAAAATCACACATACAGGAACCACAATGACCATCGCTACCACTATAAGCACTAAATATACTCTTGCAAACATAAGATAGATGTTCTTGCTTTTTGCCCCGTTCACCTTTCGTATTGCAACTTCCTTTTTGCGGTAACGGGTATCAAGAGCGATAGTGCTGAAAATACTCATGGCGCAAATGATAAGGCTTATGACCCCCAATATCCATCCTCCGGAGCACGCCGCCGATACCAACAGCGATTCCGAACTGATAGAATGCCGGAAATTGGACACCATATCATTCACGATCTGGGGCTCAAGCCGGTCGATAGTCTCATTCACCTTCAATGCCAATGTCTTACCTTTTCCTTCTTTTGGTACAAGTATAAATTCCTCAAGTTCCTTTCCCCAATCAGGATTTATCGCCACAATCCATTCCTGATTCCTGTTGTAAGGAATATTCCTTAGGATTCCGGCAACAGGCATTGTGACATCTTCCGGACCCGTATGTGTATAGTTTGTGAAGGTAATGGTGTTATTGTCCATCACACCAAGTTCCCTGAATTGATTATATAGCTTTTCACTCATAAGAAAGCATTGGCTTTGATCCGTATCACGGCCCAGCCATTCCACATCCACTCCCAAGAAAGAAAGCAGTGCTGTGTCGGTTGTCTTGGAAAGTCCGTAATATGCTTGAGTTCCTAACTTTGCCACAGCCTCGGGACTGTTCTCGATATTTGCGATACGATAGTAACCTTCCCATTCCATTATCATTTCATCGAGCTCAGGGATTTTCCCAATTTCCTCGAGCAATTGCTCGGGGTGCTCAGCATAAACAGTAGACAGCATAAGGCACTCTCTATAGAAATCGTCATTTGCGGGTATTGAGAATGCTTTCATCATTTCGTCTCCACCCCTCACCAATATGAAAGTGCAACAAATAAAGAGACTGCATATAGTCAGCTGAATGCCCAACATCACATTGCGGAACAAATGATTTCTACTGCGACGCATATTGGCAGCAAGACCTTCTCCTGACTTGCATATCCGCAATAGTGAAATCCAGACTATGAGACAGCAAATGAGGAACAATCCCACGCCTATGACAAGGCTATAGAGACACAGACCATTGATCTCAAGATGCAGACTGGCAATAACTTCGCCAAGCTCGGAATTCACAAAGTCCTGAAGGAGATAGCCCAGACATAGAGCCACCAAGACCGATAGACAGGTGGTGATGGCTGTCTCTGCCGCAAGCATCCTAAACAGACTCATCTTTTTTGCGCCGTTGACCACACGCAGAGATATCTCCCGGCGGCGTAGCCAGAACAACTGTGTCTGCATGCGCAGGAATCCAATTATGGCAGCAAGGAGAATCAGGGAGCTGAATATGTATACAATAGTCCGGACGGCAATGACCATTTCAATATCATCATACGCATCTGAAATCTCTGCTTGCAATCCCAAAGGCTTGATTCTGTCGTCAATTTCATTGATCAGTTGCTGCTTTGTGCTACCCTCCTTAAGCACAATGTTTATCCATACTGCATAATAGGCCCTGAAATTTTCATCCTCAATTCCTTTTGCCGTACAAAAATAGACAGCGTCATTTCTTAGGGGGGCGTCAATTACTGACAGATTCTTGAAGACATCCACTATAGTGACAGGTATTGTCTGGTTATCATCGGTATTCACCTGCACTGCCCCAACCGGATTTTTATCCCCAAAAAGTTTTTTCGCATAAAACTCACTGATTAATGCCTCGCCCGGTTTCAATACCTTTATCTTTTGTCCGGTTATTGCAGACCGCATACCAGCGTAATTGGCATATTGCGAATCAATCACATTATTACTGATTGAACCCTTTCTTATTGATGAGTCAGGCATAAGGAAAACCCCCGTAACTCCCCTATATGCACCATTGGGTACAGCGATCTGCTCGGCATTCATCAATCCGTCTGATCCCTTCACAGCCCGGATCAACTCGCCGCTGTCTATTTTCTTGCCCTCACCATCGCTGATTGATTTGAAGCTTACCCGATACGCGCGATCATAGTAAGGTTCGCTGAAAATAGTAGGTAATTTGAATCCCAACAATATGGAATGGGCAAAAGAGAGCGTGACGATGCCGATGGCGATGCTGAGCACACTGATCAGTGTCTGAAACTTATGCTTCATCAGGTTGCGGAAGGCAACCTTGAGGTTGTGGAGGATGATTCTCATATCTTTGTCATTTTTATGTTGCAAAGATAGGATAATATGATAGATATGCAATGATAATTGAGCCTCCAAAATGAGGATTGTATGAAAATCATACACTTTTCTGTATGATTTTCATACAATCTTCCTCATAATTGTTTATTCTTCAATAGCCTTTTTGAGAGAGCAATTCACTTGATAGAAATAAAAGTCTGGGTTGATCATTCATGCACGGCATGGCCCGCAACCGAATATATAGGAATAATTGATATTATTTCTAAATCGATTGTATACTATATATGCATTTATTATCGGCAACTATTTCTTTTTTTTACAATTTCGATTTTATGGCCTTGACATATTCGGAATGGTTACGCAAGTCGGGGCGTCCTTCAGCATTTCCATCACGGTCTACAAGTATGTAATAAGGTATTCCATCCACATTAAAACGGTCGTGGATAGCTTCCACCTGCTTTCTGGTCAATTTGTAGTGAATGCCACGTATATCGGGAATCATTTCAAGATACTTATTTGGATCTGAACTTTCATCAGCTATATATATCCATACAATATCTTGATCAGAAAGAACACTATCTTTAAGTGGTTCAGATGCTTTGAGCGCCATGCGGCACGGACCGCACCAGGTGTTCCACAGATCAACCATTACCACTTTCCCTTTATGTTGTGAGATTATGGCATCAAAAATCTCTTCATCCGGAACATTGGGAGTGGGAGAACAACTTACCGAAGATTTCAACTGTTCATATTTTCGTTTAGAACGCTGATATATAGAATCACATGCGGCGGCAAAGAAGGGATTGGACAAGGTCTTCAATTCGTCAAGGTCTTCCTTGGTCAAAGTCATTGATTCCGCCTTTGCGGCATTAGCGGCATAGAGTTTGAACGATTTCGACAAATCTCCCTTCGCTCCACGGGCATTCCAATCTATAAGACCGATTTGTGTGCGGGGAAAAACAAGTTTTGGATTGTCAATGTCAAACCATTTGGTCACTTCTGCATAATCAGCATCAGTCAATGTTCCCTGTATTGAATCTTTTAGATTACTCTCATTCCATTCATTATGCGTGCTGCAGTAGTTATGCTCAAGGATATATCTGTATCTTGCTATAGCTTCAAGCACATCGTTCTGAAGTTCCGTCTTTTTTATTTCCTTTATCATCTCCGGAGCATCCAGAGAAGCGATAGAATCTAAGAAACTGTCATATTTTCCCTTTACCATCGCCATGTATTGAGGACCGGTCATCCTGTAGTCACCAAAATCCCCGGTGTAAAGATTAAGACCATAATACGGATATTCCCTCGAACCTTTTTCTTTCATCAAGTCAAAGTTGCTGTACTTTCCGTTGTGAATAGACCAGCAGGCATTTCCCTGTTTATCAGGATTACGATGCTTCATTGCTTGAAGACCGGATAAGCGCATATCAACGTAGCAATCTATGGTCTCTCCGGGATAGAACGTGTAGTCTCCTAATGTAAAAGGATTGCTTGCATCAACCAAAAATCCTGTTGCAGTACCATATTGGTCGAAAGATACGGTTGCATTCCCATTACCGTCAAACATGACAGGTATTTCCTGCTGTTTTCCACCCATTTTGTTGACATATAGGTTCATATCCCCCACCATTTGCTTGATATTTGGAAGCAGGTGGAAGTTTATTGTCGTGGTTCCTATCTCAAAAGCTGGGTAAGGCATTGGGCCGTCTTTGAGTTCTTTATTAAACTCATTGGGCAGTCCATCAGGATACTCTAAGTCACTATTGCCGGAGAGGTCGATATTGATAAGTCTGAAATCTCCAGGCTCCTCTCCTTCCACACAGTCGAATTTTTGGACAGTCAAAGGAAGTGGCTCAAATATTAATTTGAACTCTGCCTTACCATCATCGGGCATCCACAATAATGAATCGGGGGTGATATTCTCCGAAGCAGTCAATGCATATTTCTTTCCATTTGCACTCAGATACAATCCGGAAGATATTTTTATCCAATAATGTGGTCGGTAGTATGCGTTGAAATGAACCACCGTATTCGAATCATTCAGTTCAACCTTTGATATATCTAAAACACTGGTATTTGCGTAATTGATTACCGGATAGTCTACCACACGATTATTCGACATGGAAGTTGCCAAGGTAGTGATTGTTCCCATCAAGGCAAGAGATGCAATAAAGAATCTATTTTTCATATTCTAATATTGTTTTTTTGATTACTAATAATTTATCCTTTTTATTTTAAGTCAATAGAAATATTACGATGTGCGCTAATTAAGCTGCTAATGATTCTTTATATCGTTTATGTTTTTGAGCTACTTATGAACGACTTTGCTACTTAGTTCTTTAATGATCTTTTCCAATCCCTTCAGGTCTCTTGCATCTATAGGCTCATTAACTATTTTGCCTTCCGGATCAACCAATATGTAGGTTGGATAACCATTAACATTCAGATATTCTTCCAATGCTCTCTGCTGCTTTTCAGGTAGATTATAATGATTAACATATTCTCCAGTAACATTATACTCAGAAACGATAGTTTTTATCACTTCATCAGAAGACTTGTTGGCAAAGAAAAGAAATGCAACTCCATAAGGGGAAAGTGTCTCATACTCCTTGGCAAAGTCTTTCATTGCTTCCTTGCAAGGACCGCACCAAGTGCCCCAGACATCTATAAGCACAAACTTACCACTATAAGGCATGATAAATTTCTCGAACAAAGCCTTACCATCTGAGTCCTCACTTACACCATCAGCTTTATCAATGACGAGATTAAACGATTTGGATTTGGCTGCCATATTTTCATATTTGTCATTAACACGCAAGATTAATTCGCGGATCAAAGGATGGGAAATGACCGAGTCAAGGCTGTTTCTAAGGAATTTGCTCAATGGAGCTACATTATGCTCCATCTCTTCGATATACAAATACTTCATAGAGATATCCCTTACTTCCGGAGTTGCGTCAAGATCCTTAAGAATATCCAAATGACATTTCAATTCTTTATATTGATATTCGTTTTCTTTAGATATTCTCTGAGATTTGACGAAATCGCTAATCCTATCGTCTATTCTTTGATATGCCGAGGAAACACTGTCTGGAATTTTCATCGCAAAATCCATATTACAGTCATTTATGAGTTTCGTATCCGACTTCACTTCATCTACCAACTCTTTCGGAATACAAGTGATTATAAAACCATCTTCATATTTTGTAAGAAGCGTATATTCAGAGTTATACAATACACTGTAAACAAAATCTCTTATGAACGACAAATAAGAAGGATAAAGTGTAATGAGTTGAGGCATTTTCTCCCAGAAATTCTTCTTTGCATAATCATTTTCAGAATCAGACAACCTAAGTCTCGGAGACAAAAAGCGAGACTGTCCAAAATGGGATGCACCTCTTGACAATTCTTTGTGATATATAAATTCCAATGCCAGATCTGATAATGTCGGTACCGTGGAACTCAGACTGTCTATAGAGTTATTCAGAACTTTATTCCATGTCGCCACACGCTTTATATAATTTTCATCTTCAGTCTCTTTCATTGGTGGATCCGTCTTAATGTCGTATGCCATAATCTCGTTCTGGATTCTTGTGTCGTTGCCCATTATAATAATCTTCTTTCCTTTATTGTCCCAAAGAAGATAATAATCTTTGCCAGGCTCTACAGGGATGAAAAGTGAACCAATATTTATTCCTGTAGAGTTGATCACTGGAAAAGATATGGAGAACCGTCCTATAGAGTCCAATTCCGCTGAAATAATCTTGAATCCTTCTAACGAAGAATAGAATACTGAGATTTTATTGTCCCTTTGCTGAATCAATTCCGATGAAAAGCCACGAAGCCAACCGGAAATTGTTACAGTATCCAACGATTGATAGCCTGTGTCTACAAATTTAGTGCGGTATTCCTTGGAGGGATAAGCCGGAAGAGCTTCGCCGGATATTCGGCTTAATCTACGTGCTTTGTCTGACCCAATCTTAAAACTACGCCTGTTATTTTCCTCTTTTCCAATCTTTATTGTCAGCTTTTCATTATCAGAATTATGGAGAAGTAATTTCCCGGTTTTTTCATCCTGGCCGGAATACTCCCAAAACTTGCTGTCGTAGACAACGCCTTCGGGGAATATACCTATAATCCAGTCACCGGTTACATCATCACGCCAGCAACTTTCGTGCATTTGCAGTAATTTATCCTTTTGATCAGCAGCAAAGGAAGCTTCAAAAGGATAAATACAAAGAAGTCCGGTAAAAATTGCAAGGAGAAATTTTACAATATATTTATTCATAATTAATTTTTATTAGCCACTTATAAATATTTGACGTGTGCTGTTTTAAATAATCACAATCTCACTCCTACTCCAAGCATTAGATTTTGCGGATCTTTGAAGTTGCCGAGACGATAGCCGACATTAATTAGGAAACTATTTGTTCCCGGTATCCAAACAGGATTGGCTTCGGCTCCAATACGCCACGAAAGTTTACTTTGAAATCCCGAATAAATGGAATCGGTTTCCTGTGCAACACATTGAAAACTTGCCGATGCCCATAATATAATATATGTTGCAAGACGTTTCAGATTCATAATAAGAGCGATTTCGTTTCAATGTAATAGTCTATCGGCTGACGAAGATTAAGTTTTCCCCACACAATCCGTTCGATGTCAGTATTAGGCATCTTTACGGTTGTTGCAAAGCCGGTTTCAAGAATTGCATAAGTCACATGTACCCTATAACTTACAGATGAATTAGGGGGAATTTCAACATAAGCCTCTTCATCTATATTCACCATGCCTGATGCAAACGAATTGGGTGTCCCGATTGTCGCCTCAACATCTTCAGTCTTATACATAGTCCATTCTCCGTCTTTGAAGAAGGGTATGGAAATATTCCCAACAGCATGTTCGCTCCAATATGCATCATCCTCAGGTGTCAATGTGAGCTTTGATTGGGCATCCTTGTATGGATATATTATACTTTTTACGGTATTGGGAGTGTTGTTGTGTACTGTATTAGGGATTCCTGAAATTACTTCAGTAGTGGTGACATATTTATCAATAAAATAATTAAAGTCCACAATGTCGTAAGGTTTTCCAACTCCAATCTTGATTATTGTTGACTTTACGGCGTATCCATAGTCAAAGCTAACAATGATATCCAACGGAGCTATATAAGCATTGTCAAGCGATATGATTTCCACCTCGTCATCCATGAAATTTAATTCCAGGGCGAAATAATTGGAGGAAGAAATCACTTTTGAGACTTCATCCATACTTTTCGGAGTCCGGATCTCACTACCGTCATGTCCGTAATATGTTGTATACGGTTCCCAGTTAAAACCATAATAATGGTCAAAATGAATGCTTTTCAATCCTTTCTTTTTGAATTTTATGGTTTTTGATCCATTGAAACCTTCAAGAGATATTGACTCCTCCATATCCGGAACCGGGTCGACGAAGATATCGGAGTTGCAGGCTGACGCAAGCAACAAAACAAAAATAAAAGCTGAAAGCTCAGACAATAATCTTACTGTTTTCATCAATATTTTGTTGTTTTTGTTGTTTCTATGTTTTGGGCGCAAAGTTAATCAATATTTTTAATATGGAACGCACACAAAAGTGTGCATTTGTAATAAAAAGACGCAACAATTTATTAATAGATTTAAATTGCTCTGTTAAAGTTTGTTAATTCACTCCTTCAGATATTCCACAGGATCAACTTTCATGATGCTTCGGATCTTCCATGCTATCGTGCAGACAGTGATGGCTATGACAAACAGCAATGTAAAGATATATGGAATCACTATGTTGTCAGTATAGATATGAAATTTGAAATCAAGTTCACCGAGTCTTGGCATGCAGATTAATCCCAACGGAAGAGCAATCAATGCAGCTAACGAGATGATCACAATATAAGAACGTATAAAAATCATGGCAATTACCGAGCGCCCTGCGCCATTCAATTTTCTCAATGCCATCTCCTTACGTCTACGACGAGTGTCGAGCGAGACGCCGGCATAAACAGCTGCCATTGTTGTTATGACGCTTATGATTGCCAGAATATAGATGATTGTGATGAATGCTCTTATTGTGCTGTAAGCACCGGGGGCATATAAATTGAAGAAACTTTCTAATTTAATATCCAAACGCGATGGCAGTTCCTCCTTTATTATCTGTTTTATTGCATCACGAGCTTCTTTGTCTTTTCCCTCCTTCGGAAGAATCAGCCGGATGATTTCTCCAAAGAAATCTGGAGAAGATGTTCGGTCAGTTACTATTATAGCTTTCTTTATAAATTCTTCTTTTAATGGGATTTGGTCAAACACGCCTCTTACTTCAAATTCAATATCATCTCGATTCGGCAAAAATAGAGTCTTGCCATTCCACAGATTTTTGTCGATAAGCATCTGTTTGAACTCCTCATTGATGAGAACATATCTGTCAGGATTCGTTTTACCTGGCAGTTCCCTGATGTCAAGTTCATAGAAATCGACTATATCGTTATTATTCTGATAATACTCAGTATAATATGAATGATTTGGGAAGCCATCATTCTCATCAAATACTGTCATTATCTCATTATAATTAAAGACTCGCTCCACAGACTGCAAGGTGTCTATCCGGGCAAAGATTTTATCCGAATCTTCATTTGATACTCCTTTTAATGTTATGGACAAAGTTCGTTTGAATTTATCTACATTATCGGGTATGCCATACCAATTCATGATGTAATCAACCGAAAGAAAATATAGAGATGTCAACCACAGGAACAATATGCTTATAGTCATCTGAATTATGAGCCCGACATTCCTTAACTTATGTTTTGGGCGTGGTTTCATTCTCAGTGCAAGCCCTGTCTGGTCGCGTCTGATTCTTCTTACAGTGATGGCTGCAACTATGATACCGATAAATATGAGTATGGCTGTTGAAATCAGTGCGATTGGAAAAGAATCCCCTAAATTGTAATTATCAACCCTTGAATAGTAGTTTGTCATCAAGAAGCCAATGACAACTGTTGTGAGGGTAAGTGTCAATGCAAGAGTTAACAGCAAAACAACCATTATCTCCGTTGCAAAAAGTGAAAATAAAGAATTCGGACTGCCTCCTACACATGACCGCAATGCCACTTCACGCTCACGCAAGCGGAAAAGCTGGGTCTGTTGTCTTAAATAATTGGAAAATGATACCAAGACAAACAGGAATAGAAATAATATTATGGATCTTCGTATGTTTATATATTCGGTTTCATCATAAGCGGCCTTTACATTATGAAGGAGAATCTTTCTTCCCGATAAAAGTTCTTCCAATTCCTTTTGGAGATCCTCTCTGCTTGCGCCCTCACGCAAAACAAAATACAGGAAGCAAACATCGTCGGGAATTTTTTCAGTAAATATGTAGATATGTTCATTATTATACAAAAAGTTGTTGTTTGATGCAGGGCGCTTAATCACATCCTTTACAACATAATTGCCCTCTTTAATGAGAGTTCTCAAATAATGAGGTAATTGTAAAGAAACAGTCTTTCCTATAGGGTTCTCATCTTCAAACAGTTTCTTTGCCAACCAATCTGTAATTACAACCTCATTGTCTTTGAATGTACCAACTGTTTCACCAGAATATACCGATTTCTCACCAAGAAAATTAAGATATCCATGGTCTTTCAACCCACCATAGACCATCATCGTATGCTCATCCTTACCGGATGGGTTGGCAGTGACCATTATATTATATTCAGAGGTGGCGGTTAGATGCAACTCCTTGACATTCCTGAACTGATGTCCCTTTATCAACTCTCTGTCTTCTGTCCCAACAGTCCGTGACATCTCATCTTGCGCGAACATTTCAACCTTGTCGGCATAGGGTTGGTTGAGCAATGGAGTCGGTCTGAAAGACAACATAATTGATGAGACTATAGCCATCAATGTCAGGCTCACAGCTATCGCGCAGATGCTGATGGCTGTCTGCATCTTGTATTTCCGCAGATTCCTCAACGAAATCCTAAAATAATGTCCAATCATAATTTATATTTTAAGCTTCGTAAACTCAACTATAGGGTTATGGGGTTATAGGGTTATTTGGATCCCTTATTTGAACAAATATTAAATTCCCATTATCCTACCTCATAACTTCCTAACCCTATAACCCCATAACATATAACCCCATAACCCTCTACTTTCGCAACGCGAAAATGGAATCACTCCTTCAGATATTCCACAGGATCAACTTTCATGATGTTGCGTATCTTCCATCCTATGGTGCAGACAGTGATGGCTATGACAAGCAGCAAAGCAATTATGTAAGCAATCAGCACATTTCCCATATTTAGACCATTGAAGAAGTCTGTGAGCCATTCTTCTACAAATATTAGACATAATGGTAAAGCAGCAAGGGCAGCCACAACGATAATCCAAATATAAGTCCGCAAAAATATCATAGCGATTACCATCCGTCCAGCTCCATTAAGTTTCCTTAAAGCCATCTCTTTCCTTCTTCGACGGGTATCAAGCGAAACACCGGCATATACTCCAGCAATAGTGGTGACGAGACTTATGGCAGACAGAATATAGATTATGTAAATTATCGCATTCATCACGTCATAATTTCCCGCGACACTTTTATAGAAATTTTTTGCAGTTATGTCGATACGCGAAGGAAGCACCTCCCTGATAATATCATTGATGGCATTATGGGTCTCATTTTCCTTGCCTGTTTTAGGCAATATAACTCGGTCTAATACTGATTCCCCGTATATGGGATTATTGGCATAGACAATCACAACGTTCCTCTCATTGGCCTCTATAAACGGAATTGTCTCAATTAACCCTTTAACTTCAAATTCTCCAATATTTGTAAAATTCACAGTCTTGCCATTCCATAGATTATTTTCAATCAGTTTTTGCTTAAAATCCTCGGTAATCAAGATATACCTATCAGGATTTACATGTTCTTGGATATCTTTGATTTTCAAATTATAAAAATCAATTACATCATTACCATCTTGATGAATCTCATAATATGGAAAGTATTTGTTTTTATCGTAATCCACAACGAAACTTGTGTACAAATTAACAAAGTTATATACATTTTCCACACTTTCAACAGATTCTATCTTATCATAGATTTCCTTTTTCTTATCCTCAGATAATCCATTGCCACTCAGGAGTAGGCAATTTTTATACTTAACCACATCCGCGGGGATACCATAATAATCCTTGATACTGCTGACCGACATCAAAAACATAACCGTGACCCATGCAAACAATATGCATACTGTCATCTGCACAGTCAGTCCAACATTACGTAGCCTGTGCTTGGGACGAGGCTTCATTCTCAGTGCAAGCCCTGTCTGGTCAAGTCGTATTCTTCTCACTGTCAATGCTACGGCTATGATGCTTATTACAATCAGTATGCCAACAGTGATCAGTGTTAGTGGAATTGCTCCGTCAAATGAGTAATTTCCTAATTCAAATAAGTCTGTATAGCTTGAGGTTAAAAAACCTATAAGCAAATAGGTTAGGGTTAATGACAATATCAGCGTCAAACATAATACTATCATTATCTCGGTCGAAAAGAGAGTGAACAGAGAAGAGGCTTGACTACCGACACAGGTTCGTAGGGCAATCTCCCGTTCCCGCAGGCGGAATAGTTGTAACTGTTGTCTGAGATAGTTGAAAAAAGATACCAATACAAACAGAAAAAGGAACAATATTACACTTTTTTGAATCATCAAAGACGTCTCATCGGTGTGCTTCTCCTTGACATTTTGCAACGAGACATTTTCATTAGGGAATATTTCCTTCAGTTCATTGGCAAGGGCCTCTCGAGAAGAACCTTCTTTCAATACAAAATAGCAATACATATGATTAGATATCGGCAAATGCTCCTCTGATATCCAAAGATAATCGCTACAATCAATGAATTGGTTTCCCGGTGATGGATTCTCCATAACGTCTTTAATGACCCAATTCATATCAAACTGCTCATAATCACCACCCCAATAATAAAAATGCACATTCAATGATTGTCCAATAGGATTTTCCTTCCCATACAACTTCCTTGCCAACTTTTCATTTATAATAACCCCATCACTTGCAATTGATTCTATCACCTTTCCGGAATATGCTGATTTCATCCCTTGAAATTTTAGATATTCCTTATCTCCCATACGGATATGGCTGACGAGTGAATGCTCATCTTTACTCCCCGAATTTGCAGTTACCATGACGGTATTGCCACTTGTTCCAAGGAAATGAATTTCTTCAGCATTTTTTAATTGGTTTCCGGCAATCAAAGACCAATCTTCTTTAGTAGCGATAAGATAGGTTCTGTGATCCCTTTCAAATGTAAGCTGCTCAATTCTGTCTGCGAAGGGTTGATTCAATAGAGGAGCTGGCTTTATCGACATGACGAACGATGCCACCACAGCCATTAACGTGAGGCTGACAGCCATCGCGCAGATGCTGATTGCTGTCTGGGTCTTGTATTTACGTAGATTTCGTAGGGAAATCCTTAAATAATGTAGTATCATTTTTTTTTAATTCATAATTCACAATTCATAATGCATAATTAGATGTGCACATGTTTATGCAAGCTTATTCTTTAAGATACTCTACGGGATCAACTTTCATGATGCTTCGGATCTTCCATCCTATGGTGCACGCTGTCACCACAACAATAAGCAACAAAATGCAAAGATATGGCACCACGTAATTATCAGTAGCGAAATCAAAAATGAAAGAAAACTCTCTTAGTTTTGGTATGCCGACTAATCCTAACGGAAGTGCAATCAATGCTGCTACAGAGATTATAATGATATAGGTGCGCACAAATATCATCGCTATCACTCTCTTCCCGGCGCCATTCAGTTTCCTTAAGGCCATTTCCTTGCGTCTCCGGCGTGTGTCAAGCGACACTCCTGCATATATTGAAGCCATCGACGTGATGACACTGATCGCCGACAATATATAGATAATTGCGATTATCGCGCTGATCATGCTGTAGTCTCTCGGAGCATATAAATTGAAGAAATTGTCGATCTTTATGTCAATGCGTGTTGGCTGTTCCTCTTTAAGAATCTTTTCAATTGCCTGGCGAGCTTCTTTATCTTTGCCGACCACCGGAAGAATTATCTTGTTGGATTCGCCGTAGAAATAGATATTGGTTTCCCTATCAGTGACAATAACAGCTTTCCTTGAATGAGCTTCTTTGAAAGGAATGTTGTCAAACACTCCTCTCACTTCAAATTCTATATTATCACGATATGGCAGAAGCAGGGATTTGCCGTTCCATTGGTTCTTGTCTATGAGCATCTGCTTGAACTCCTCATTGATCAAGACATATCTGTCAGGATTCGTTTTGCCGGGCAGTTCTCTGATGTCAAGGTTGTAGAAATCAACGATATCATTCTTATTCTGATAATATTCTGTATATACCGAATGATTTGGAAAACCTTCGTTAATGTCAAAAACACCTATTGCTTCTTGATAATTATAGACCCTTTCCACAGTTTTCAGGGTATCTATCCGGGCAAATATCTTGTCGGAGTCTTCATTTGACAGACCTTTTATATTCAGGTACATGCCTCTTTTATACCTGTCCACATGATCCGGAATGCCATAAAAATCTTTTATTGAGTCGACCGTAAGAAAATATAATGATGTCAACCACAGGAACAAGATGCTGATTGTCATCTGAACTATGAGTCCGGCATTGCGCAACCTTTGTTTAGGTTGGGGTTTCATCCTGAGAGCAAGTCCCGTCTGGTCACGCCTGATTCTCTTTACGGTAATGACTACAACAACCATGCTGATGGCAGCAAGCAGTGCAGTTGTGATAAGCACAATAGGATATGACCTGACTAAATCATAGTTATCAATCAATGAACTGTAGTTTATAGCCATGAAATTTATAACGGCAAATATCAGTGCCAGCGCCAATGCAAGGGTCAGAATCAATACCATTGTAATCTCAAATGCAAAAAGCAAAAATAACGATGCCGGTTGACTTCCAACACATGTCCGTAGCGCTATCTCACGTTCGCGCAGACGGAATAGTTGGGTCTGCTGCCTGATATAGTTGGAAAATGCCACCAACACAAAGAGGAAGAGAAATAATATTATGCCTCTCCGTATGGCCAGCGATTTGGTTTCATCGTAGGTTTCCTTCACATTATACAGGATAAAATCTTGATTGTGCAAAAGTTCTACCAATTCCTTGTGAAGTTCCTCTCGGTTTGCTCCATCACGTAAAACAAAATACAGGTAACTGATATCTTCAGGTAATCGATCTGTAAAGATATACAGATGTTCATCACTGAACAGGAATCTATTGTCAGACGAAGGCCTTTCTATCACATCTTTAACAATATATTCACCCTCATTAATGAGAGAACCCAAATAAGGCGATTGCAGCGTGATTGCCTTTCCTATAGGGTTCTCATCTTCAAAAAGTTTCTGAGCCAACCAATCAGTGATAACGACCTCATTGTCTTTGAATGTACCAACAGTTTCACCTGAATATACCGATTTCTCTCCAAGAAAATTAAGATATCCATGGTCTTTCAACCCACCATAGACCATCATCGTATGCTCATCCTTGCCGGAGGGATTGGCAGTGACCAATATATTGTATTCTGAAGTGGCGGTAAGATGCAGCTCCTTGACACTCCTGAACTGATGTCCCTTTATCAACTCTCTGTATTCTATCCCAACAGTCCGTGACATCTCATTTTGCGCGAACATTTCAACCTTGTCGGCATAAGGTTGGCTGAGCAATGGAGTCGGTCTGAAAGACAACATAATTGATGAGACTATTGCCATCAATGTCAGGCTCACAGCCATAGCACTGATACTTATGGCTGTCTGAGTCTTATATTTCCGCAGATTCCTCAACGAAATCCTTAAATAATGCAGTATCATAATCTGTATTTTTAGTTTCGTCAACTCAACTTAAAGGGTTATAGGGTTATAGGGTTATTTGGATCCCTTATTCGAATAAATATTAAGACCCCATAATCCCATAACCCTCCACTTTTGCAACGCGAAAATGGAAATCACATTTGGAGTTCAGAAACGAGATGTCCATCAAACAGCTTGACAATTCGGTTGGCATAACCGGCATCATGCTGAGAGTGAGTAACCATTACTATTGTTGTGCCTTCCTTATGAAGTTCTGAAAGTAGCTGCATCACCTCCTCCCCATTCTTGGAATCAAGGTTACCCGTAGGTTCATCAGCAAGGATAATCTTGGGGTTGGCTATTACGGCACGTGCTATCGCCACGCGTTGCTGCTGACCACCTGACAATTGTGCAGGAAAATGCTTGTTGCGGTGTGAAATATTGACGCGTTCCATCACTTCCTTCACCCTTTGCTTCCTTTCTTTCTTGGGAATACCCATATAGAGAAGCGGCAACTCTATGTTTTCCTCCACTGTCAGTTCATCTATTAGGTTGAAACTCTGGAAGACAAAACCAATCACTCCCTTTCGCACATTGATCCGATCCGTCTCTTTCATCTTGCTCACATCGATATCGTTGAGGGTGTATGTCCCGTCTGTCGGGTTGTCGAGTAGGCCCAATATGTTGAGCAAGGTGGACTTTCCACATCCTGAGGGACCCATAATTGCAACGAATTCACCTTCGTTTACTCTCAATGTCACATTGTCGAGAGCCCAAGTCTCGACCTCATCCGTTCGGAAAACTTTCTTAATGTCGTTTAACTGTATCATAATCTTTTAATTTATCATTGATCATTTATAATTTATCATTGTATCAAGATTTCTTCAGAATCATCCAACTTATCATAACCGCTGACTATAACAATATCTCCGGGTCTAAGCCCCGAAATAACCTCATATTGCTGGGGATTCTGTCGTCCTAACTCTATTTCGGTTTTTACAGCTTTTGACCCGTCTGCACTAACTTTATAGATCCATTTACCATTAGTATGGCTGAAGAAGTCCCCTCTTTCTATAACAACAGCTCTTTCAGGCATTCCCAATTCAATATGAGCCCTGAAACTCTTACCGACACGTAGACTGGAGGGACGGTCGCCGGTAAAGACAAGATCCGACTCGAAACAGCGTTCCTTGATTTCAGGTACCACTCTGCTCACTTTCAGTGGATATTGCTTCGACTGCAATACAATTTTTGCCGGGAGACCCGGAGTGATTCTCTCCACATAATATTCATTGATAGCAACATGAAGTTTGTAATCGCTCAGCACCTTCAACTCCCCTATGCTCATTCCGCTCTGCACCTGCTGCCCGGGAGTGACGGTAAGGAAACTGAGCTGACCCGACACAGGAGCGCGGACAATTAGGTTTCCACTACGCTCCGCAGCACGCTCCTTCTTTGTCAGCGCCCTGTCAATATCGCTCGCAAGCATCTCACGTCGGATAGCTGTGGCTGTAGAGTCATGGCTGAGGCTACTGAGCTGCAGAGTCGTCTTTTTCATGCGATAGTCATACTCGTTCTCGGCAAGATCCATTTCCGCCTTGCTCTTCATACCCATCTCATATTCCTCCTGCGCTATACGGCGTTTATTGTCGAGGTTGTTCATCTCGTAGCTTGCATCAAGAGCCTGTTGCTGAAGTGTGATCGACTTCTGCTGCATCTCGATCTCCTGCTCGCGATATTGACGCTGCTTATTCCTCCATTCATCCTCCTCATCTTGAATAATGCGCATCAGTTCCGGATTTTTCAATACAAGAATTGTGTCGCCGGCCTGAAGCATGGCCCCGTCTTCAGCAACTATCCGGTCTACAAATCCCGACTCAAGTGCATTTACCTTGACAGTAAGTATGGGCTGCACGATTCCCTCTACATCCACATACTCTAAAAATTTATCCTCCTTCACTGCAGAAATCGTTAGAACGTTCTCATTTATGCGAAGTCTTCTCGGACCTAAACCCAAGACCAGTCCATATATCAGAAGTCCAATTATTGCAGCCCCTGCAATAATATAGAATCTATATCGCCAATACCATGGCTTTTTCTTTAATTTTATATCCATAGTTACGTTTTCCGTTGTCAGTTTTCGTTGTCAGAAAGGCCTTAGGGTCTTTAAAGGCTTTAGAGGCCTTATGTCTTATAGACTCAATCCGAAATTCAAAATTCCCAATTATTATAAATTTAAAACTTCACTCCCAGCGAGCGTATTGTATAGTATAGAGTCCAGAAGGTTCTGATCGATGAGATATATGTCCGTGTGGCTGAGTCTTTCTCTGAGAGTGCAGTGTTGAGGTCGAGGATAGTGTTGCGTCCGGCTATGTATAGCTTCCTTGCAATCTCATATCTATGCGAGGCAAGCTTGTTGGTTCGTGACGCCACATCCACCTTCCGTGGCTGCATGTTGAATTGCATCACGATCTTCCTAAGATTCTGCATGAAATCGTTCATTCCTTGGTCTGCTTCCGTATAAATAAGATCACGCTGTGATTTTGCAACTTTCACCTGTCCTTTTCCCCGTCCCCAGTCAAGTATCGGAAGCGATAAGGTAAGGCTCGCATATTCCTGATGCAATGGATGACTATATGTCGACTCAAGATTATTGCCTGTCTGCGATAGACCAAACTGCAGATAGATGTCTGCCCGAAGTCCGGTATTCCCTTTCGCCTGTGCAACCCGGCTGTCACCCTCCAGTTTGAGGCGTCGGTAATAATCGGGTTGCGATGCATTTCTCATTGCCATTTCCTCTGCAACAGGAAGCGAGATGCCTATTTCGGGTATTTCTGTCGGCAATTTTAGGATGATCTCTGTCAGATTCTCAAGTCCAAGGTAGGAAGCCAGTGATTGAGTCTGCTCATTCACCTGCACCTCTGCATCCATGCATGCCGTCTCCTCATTCAGGCGGTTAATTTCGAGCTGGAGCATATCATTTTCATTTATGATTCCAATCTTATATCGTCCCTGCGCCATCTGATAGAGTGTGTCGGCCGATGCAAAATTCAGGCGCGCCATCTCCAGATTTGCCTGCGCCTCCACCAAAGAGAAGAAATATCCGCATGCATGGGCGGCCACAAGCTCCATCGCTTCCTCATAATTTTTCTTTGCTTCCCTATATCTTAATGGTTCTATTCGACGGTTCCATTTCAAGGAATTATATCCGAAAACACTTTGTTGGTAACCAACAGTGATTGGATAAGAACTATAGGAAGTGTTATTTCGTTCCAACTCATCAATTCTGGAAAGCGATGATTTTAGAAAAAGAGAACCACCTGTGAAGGGAATATTCTGGTTGATTGTCAGTGCAAGGTCAGCATTAATTTGGTTTTGCTTGACGAATGCACTCGTTCCGTCGTTCAGTGTTATTTTGTTTATCTCCCGGTTTAGGAATGGAGAGGATGTTAGGGTGACCGAAGGAAGATAGTTTGCCCTGTAATATTTATACTGCCATTCAGCAGCCAAGAATGCATTCTTGGCACTTTGGGCAGAAGGGGAATTCTCCTGTGCGCGGCAGATGACTTCTTCCAAGGTCATTGTGCGCCCTTTTGTCTCCTCTCCATGCACGGGCATAGAGATAACGATCATCAACATCGTGATAACTATAATGACTGTATGTTTAATATGTATAGACATAATATTTTTCTTTGCCTAATTTACTTGCAAACACCGTGCCAAACAAATAAAATATTAATTATCAACACACTACACCTACAACATAATACAAAGAGTGTGCGAATCCGCACATCTGTGGTTCAGATTCGCACACTCTTGGCCTGTTCACCCGCAAGCATAGAAACCGGCATTGCCAAAAAAAGAGGGGCACAACTTCTCAGTTGCACCCCTCTTTGGCATGTAGATGCCTCGGGTATGTGTATATCAAATACTTATTTCACTTCTTCGAAATCAACGTCAGTAACGTCTTTTTCGTCAGGATTTGGAGCCTGTTGTGCACCGGCTGCGCCTGCGGCACCTGCCTGCTGCTGAGCAGCGTAGATGTCTTGAGCGGCTGCCTGAAGTGCATCGCTCAATGCCTTTTCAGCTGAGTCGATATCTTCAACAAGCTGGTTCTTGTGAACTTCTTTCAGACGGTCAAGAGCTGCATTTACCGGAGCAAGCTTGTCGGCTGGAATCTTATCACCAAGTTCCTTGATCTGCTTCTCAGTCTGGAAGATCATGGAGTCTGCGTGGTTAAGTTTGTCAGCACGTTCCTTAGCTTTCTTGTCGGCCGCTTCGTTAGCTTTAGCCTCGTCGCGCATACGGTTGATTTCAGCTTCAGTAAGACCGGAAGAAGCTTCGATACGGATTGACTGTTCCTTACCTGTAGCCTTATCCTTTGCAGTTACGTTAA